>NZ_JBMDJD010000013.1:0-142501 GCF_057809015.1 Pseudomonas sp. FG6 | reverse complement strand
GTCAAGATTAAATTCCGAAACCCCTATCTGCTGATGCAGGTAGGGGTTTTGTTTTAGTAGAAGTTATCGATTTTCACTGGCACGTTGCTGTTGAACGGACCGGTTACAGAATTTCTTGACGACCATAGAGCATTGGAACCACCTGATCCCATCCCGAACTCAGAAGTGAAACGATGCATCGCCGATGGTAGTGTGGGGTTTCCCCATGTGAGAGTAGGTCATCGTCAAGATTGAATTCCGAAACCCCTATCTGCTGATGCAGGTAGGGGTTTTGTCGTTTTGGGCCGGTAATCGGATGACGCCCCTGATTGCGGCTGGCACCCCGGCAAACCCCGAGGCCGTTGCTATGCTTTGATAGTCGGGACTCTGTCAAAAGGAGTCCGCAACGTCACTGGTCATGGGGATTCCAATAATGAAAAACCCTTATGCTCCTGGCTTCTGGTGCGCGGTGGCGGCGCTGATATTGCTGTCGGCCACCTATTTCTATGGCGTCATGCTTACCCACCAGATCGACAAGGCATTGCTCTTTCTCGATAGCGCGGCGGCGCTGATCGGCGTGATATCCATTGCAATCGTGGCCTGGGCATCGCTTCAAGGCCAGCGCATCAAGAAAAGACAGCTTGAGCAAGGCAAGACCCTGGTGCTGATCTGGGACACCAAGGTTGCGTTGCGCCGGGTCGAAACGGTATTCGATCGCTATTTCTGGGGCAGCTATTGGCAGCCTGGTCGCACATTCCAAGAAGTCATGGGCGAGCTCACCGGTACCCCGCTGGAAAAAAGCCTGGAGGCGCTGAAGACTCAATGTGCGGCTCTGGACAAGCAAGTCACCCAAGGCGGCTGGCATTGGCTCAGTAACGCGCGTGAATTGTGCGACGTCGCGAACGCCATGGCTCGCGAGCGCTATCAATTGGATTTCTGTGATTCACACGCCGACTCATCGGGCGCGGCAGTGATCAATCGTGACTTCGAAGTACTGGTCTACACTTGGTCGGCCCGTCTCAAGACCTTCGACCATCAACTGGACGAGATAGAGGTCCAATATTCGTAGACCATCTCTCAAGAATACGCTTTTCCCCCTTTAAACATTGGGCCTGCGGGTGTGCCTGATGGTAATCTCCCACCACTTCACGACGTCGAGCCACACCCTTCGTGGGTCAGGGAAGACGACAATTTTTTCAACCATGGATATCGATCGGATCACTCATGAACAAATCAGCAAGCGTACTCCTGGGAATCGTAGTGGCTATCGGGGCGGTCAGTGCCGGTGGCGCCTGGTACACCGGTACGAAGCTCGAAGGCGTGCTGAACACGGCTATCGCTGAAAACAACAAGCAACTGCAGCTGGCGTTTACCGGCTCCAACGGTACGGCTTCGGTGGAGTTGGTTTCCCTGGAGCGAGGGGTATTCAGCAGCACCGCCCATTATCGCTTCAAGGGTGAAGGCGAAATGTTTGGTAGTGAGCCGGTCGAATTGCTGATCGTCGACAACATCGAACACGGTCCACTGCCGTTTTCTCGCCTGACGTCGTTCAAATGGTTGCCGGTCATGGCGACCAGTCACTCCGAGTTGGAAAGAACGCCGCTGACCGAAAAATGGTTCGCCGCCGCCAAGGATAAATCGCCGCTCAAAGGCGTGATCAACCTGGGCTACGACCAGTCCACCAACGGCAGCTTCGAACTGCTGCCACTGGAGATGAAGCTGGACGAACAGTCTCAGCTCACCTTTTCCGGCCTGAAGATCGACCTGGCAGCCAGCGCCCAGGCGCAGAAGATCAAGGCAGACGGCTACATGGACAGCTTCAAGCTGACCACCGTGTCCGAAGACCAGGCACCGGTGCTTGTCGAGCTCAGTGGCTTGACCATTGCCAGTAACCTGAGCAAGAGCACCTACGGCTACTACATGGGTGATAACACCCTGCTGTTGAGCAACACCAAGGCCAGCTTCGGTGAGCCGAAGTCGGTGCTGAACCTGAAGAATTTCGAGCTGAAGAACAGCAGTGCCGAGAACGGCACCAGTGCTTCGGGCCGTGCCGATTACAAGATCGGTGAGTTGTCGTTCAATGACAAGACCATTGGCTCGGCGCAGATGGCGGTCAGCCTGAAGAACCTGGACATCCCGGCCACCATGTCACTGATGCAGCTCTACCAGACCAAGCTGCAACCCTACGAAAAAGCCTCGGCCGAGGCCGCCGCCGCAGGCGAACCGTCACCTGAGCTGAACCTGACCGAAGCTGAAGAAGCCCAAGTCAAGGCGGACCTGGAAAAAATCCTGGCCGGTGCCCCGCAAGTGGCGCTGGAGAACCTGTCGTTCAATACCGCCAACGGTGAAACCCGTGCGTCGCTGGTGATGGATTTGGCCAAGCCGCAATCGATGGACCTGCCACCTGACGAACTGGGCCGCCAGTTGCTGGCCTTGCTGGACTTCAAGGTGAAGGTGTCCAAGCCGATGCTGGTGGACCTGATGACCATGCAGGCGCAAATGGAAGGTCAGACCGACGCTCAGATGATCGCCGAACAAGCCGCCGCGACCAGCGACATGATCAGCAGCATGGCGGTAGGTTCCGAACTGGCGGTGCTGCAAGGCAACGACATCGTGACCAACTTGCACTATGCCAACAATCAGATCGACTTCAACGGCCAGAAAATGACCGTCGAAGAGTTCTCGACGTTTGTGATGAACAAGATGAGCGGCGGCGTCGCCATTCAGTAATCCGTTCAAGCTGTACCAGAAACCGGCCCGTGCATGACGCACGGGCCGGTTTTTTTTGCCCATCGAAAGCCCCGGCCAAATCTGTATCGATTCTGAAGAATTGTGGCGCTCCGGAAGATGCGTGGCCAGGGAATGCAAAACTAGGCCCCTTAGAGCTTGGCTGGATTCCTTTGATCCGGCTTCCTGTTTGATGGGCAAGGGGGCACTGCGACCCGGCTGGCCATGTAAGGATGCTGACGAATGCCGCGTACTGTGGGTCCCCTTATTCAAAGTGGCTTGCGCCCGTTGTTTCGCGTCGTGCTGTGCGGTCAATTGTGTTGGCCTGTGTTGGCTGACGCCCAGACCGCCTATGACCAAATGGTGCTGGACGCCCGGGCCGGCCACTACACGCCTGCGTTGACCACGTTGCGCCAAGTGCCGGCCGGACAGGCGAGCACCGCGCAAATCAGTGACCACTTGCAGATCGCCAGTTGGGCGGGGCTCGATGCCGAAGTGGTAGAAGTCTACGAAACCCAAGGCCGCTCTCGTGCCTTGCCGGTACAGGCCGTGTCGGCCACCGCACGTGCCTATCGCAACCTGAAGCGCTGGGATTCGGCGATTGCACTGTATCGCCAGGCCATACAGGCGGACGCCCGGAACCTCGACCTGCAACTCGGTCTCGCGTTGACCCAGGCGGATGCCGGGCAACCTGACGAAGCCGTCAGCCGCGCCAAGGCACTGGTTGCCGCCAAGCCTGAAGACCCGATGGCCCGACTGGCCCTGGGCTATGCCCTCACGCGCGCCAACGATCCCTACGAGGCGCTGTTTGAATACGACCAGGCGTTCTTCCGCGCGGGCAACCAACCCGAAGTTGCCCGGCAGTACCTCATCGCCCTGCAACATGCCCGACTGCCGGAACCGGCCCTGCGCCTGGCCCGTCTCAAGCCAGGGTTGATCGACCGGGGCGTGCAGCGTCGGTTGGAAGGCGATGTGGCGGCCGAGCGGGTGCGCCTGGCGGACATGGCGAGCCGCAGCGAACAGGAGCGCTTCGTCATCGCCGATCGCGCCCTGGCCGACTACGACAAGTTGCTCGCCACTTGGACCCCGGTGGCGGAGGCTCATGACGATGTACTGCGCTGGCGTATCGATCGCATGGGCGCCCTCAATGCCCGGGCGCGTCGTGCTGAAGTCATTGCGCAATACCAGGCGCTGATCGCCGAAGGCGTGAGCATTCCGACCTATGCGCTGCGCTGGGTGGCTTCTTCCTACCTGGAGCTGCGGGAGCCGGAGATCGCCGTCGATTTGTACCGCCGCGTCTTGGCAGCGCCTGATGCCGATCCTGCGCAGCGCGTCGAGGACAACACCGCGCTCTACTACGCCTTGCTGGAAAGTGAACAACCTGAAGAAGCCCGCGCGCTGGCTGAAGACATGGCGAAGTCCCAGCGTCCGCGTATCGAGCTCAAGGGGCTGCCGATCGGCGACCCCAACGATGAATGGATGGATGCCCAGCAGCTCGCCGCCCAAGCCGGTACTTTTGGTGCCGACCTGCCGTCTGCCGAGGCGCGCCTGGAGAGCTTGGTCTATCAAGGTCCGGGCAACACCGGCATGCGCCTGGCCCAGGCCGATCTGTACCAGGCCCGGGACTGGCCGCGGCGTTCGGAAAACCTGCTCAAGGAAGTCGAGACCACACTGGCGCGCAACCGTGACCTGGAAATTGCCCAGGCCCGGGCCGCGATGGATTTGCAGGAATGGCGACAGATGGATGCACTGACCGACGACGTGGTCGCGCGCTATCCGGAAAACGCCCACGTCAAACGCCTGCAACGCCAGCGCGACGTGCATGACATGGCTGAACTGCGTGTTGAAGCCTACACCGGCAAGAGTTTCGGTGGTGGTAACGGGGACGCAGGTGCTGTCACCGGCAGTCGGGACTTCGGAATCGAAACGCTGCTCTACAGCCCGCCCATTGACGAAGACTGGCGGCTGTTCGGCGGCGCTGGCTACGCCACCGGTGATTTCGAAGAAGGCACCGGCCACCACCGCTGGCAGCGCCTGGGCGTGGAACGTCGGACCCGGGACATGACGCTGGAAGCCGAGGTCTCCAATCACGCCTATGGCTCCGGCGATAAGCAAGGCGCACGCCTGGCCGTGGCCCGCGATATCGACGACCACTGGCAGTACGGCGGCAGCTTGGATTACCTCTCGGCCAACACTCCGCTGCGGGCCCTTAACAGCGGAGTCCGCGCCAATGGCGGCAGCGGTTTTGTCCGTTGGCGCGCCAATGAAAGTCGCGAGTGGCGACTGGCGCTCAGCCCGTCTCATTTCAGCGATGGCAATAATCGCCTTGAGACTCAGTTGACCGGTCGCGAAGGGATCTACAGCACGCCGAAGCTGCAAGTGGAGTTGGGTCTGGAAGTGGCGGCCAGCCGTAACAGCGGTTCCAACGAAGTGCCGTACTTCAACCCCAAGTCGGACTTCAGCGTCATGCCGACCGTGAGTGCCAACCACGTGTTGTATCGCCGCTACGAAACCACTTGGAGCCAGCAGTTCCAGGCCGGTGCCGGCAGCTACAGCCAGCGCGACTACAGCACGGGTGCGATGGGTTTGCTCGGCTATGGCCAGCGCTTCATCTGGAACGATGTGTTCGAGGCCGGTGCGATGCTGAGCTGGTTGAACCGCCCTTACGACGGCGATCGCGAAAGCGACCTGCGCCTGCTTGTCGACCTCACTTACCGCTTCTAGAAGAGTTTGAAGATGCCTGTCATTTCGCGGTTCATCCTTCTGTTGGGCGTCTTGCTGATCAGCGCTTGTGCCCAGCAAGCCCCGGCATTCACGCCGCCCTCGCAGCGCCCGCTGGCGGCCAATGATGCCCCATGGCCAAAGAATCACGTGCTGGGCATCGCCTACCACGATGTCAACGACCGAGACCCGGACCAGGCGCTGGTGGCGGTGCGTACCGAGCGGTTGATCGAGCAACTGGCGTGGCTACGGGAAAACAATTACCAGCCGGTCACGGTGGATCAGATCATCAGCGCCCGTAATGGCGGTCCGGAACTGCCGCCGCGTGCGGTGCTGCTGAGTTTCGACGACGGCTATTCGAGCTTCTATACCCGCGTCATGCCGATCCTGCGGGCCTATAACTGGCCGGCGATCCTTGCTCCGGTGGGCAGTTGGGTCGGTACGCCGCCGAATCAGGCGGTGGACTTCGCCGGGGTGCCACGCCCGCGTTCCGAGTTCCTGACGTGGGAGCAGATCCGTGAGGTGTCGAAGTCGGGCCTGGTGGAAATCGCCGCCCACACCGACGCCAGTCACAAGGGCATACTCGCCAATCCGCAAGGCAACCAGCAGCCGGCGGCGACGACTCGACGCTACGATCCGGCCACCGGCCGCTATGAGACCGAAGCCGATTTTCAGGCGCGCCTGCGCCAGGACGTGGCGGCCATTTCCGAGAAGATCCGCAAGGTCGTGGGTTACAGCCCGCGCATCTGGGTCTGGCCTTATGGGGAAGCCGACGGCACCGCATTGCAGGTGATCGGCAGCGAGGGTTACCAAATGGCCCTGACCCTGGAGGACGGTCTCGACAGCCTCGATAACTTGATGAGCGGTCCACGGTTCCTGGTGGCGTCCGATCCGGACGGTGCTCATTTTGCTGAAAGCATGGTGTCAGTGCAGACGATTGACCCGATGCGCGTGGTGCATGTCGACCTGGATTACGTCTACGACCCGGATCCGGCGCAGCAGGAGGCCAACGTCGGCAAGCTGGTCCAGCGCATTTCCGATCTGGGCGCCAATACCGTGTTCCTGCAAGCGTTTGCCGATCCGAAAGGCGACGGCCTGGTGCATTCGTTGTATTTCGCCAACCGTCACCTGCCGGTGCGGGCCGACCTGTTCGACCGGGTTGCCTGGCAGTTGCGCACCCGGGCCAACGTCAAGGTCTATGCCTGGATGCCGGTGCTCAGTTTTGCCCTGGACGCGAAGCTGCCGCGGGTCCAGCGCTGGGATCCGGAAACCGGCAAGACCGGCATTGCCCCGGACCAGTACGTGCGTTTGTCGCCGTTCGACCCGAACGTGCGCAAGGTTATCGGTGAGATCTACGAAGACATGGCGCGGATGAGCTCGGTGGACGGTGTGCTCTACCATGACGACGCGGTGTTCTCCGATTTCGAGGATGCCGGCCCCACCGCCCTGAAGGTCTATGCCGCCAACGGCTTGCCGACGTCCATCGCCGCCCTGCGCGACGATCCGGCTGCGATGCAACGCTGGACCCGCTTCAAGAGCCGTTACCTGATCGACTTCACCGCTGAACTGACCGCCAAGGTCCGGGCGATCCGTGGCCCGCAGGTGCGCACGGCGCGCAATATCTTTGCCGAGCCGATGCTCAATCCGGAAAGTGAAGCCTGGTTCGCCCAGAACCTCGACGACTTCCTCGGGGCCTATGACTGGACCGCCCCGATGGCCATGCCGTTGATGGAAAAACAGACCCTTGCGCAATCCGGCCCGTGGCTGGAGCGCCTGGTCCAGACCGTCAAGTCCCGGCCCGGCGCCCTCAAGCGCACAGTGTTCGAATTGCAGGCCCGTGACTGGGACAGCCACCCGGCTGCCGACATCGACGGCAAGCGGCTGGCCGACTGGATGGGGCGCCTCAAGCGCCAGGGCGTGACCAGTTTCGGCTACTACCCGGACAACTTCATCGAAGACCAGCCCCCTGTGAAAAACGTGCGGCCGGCGCTCTCCAACAAGTGGAATCCTTGACATGTTCGACAGACTGCTCGCCCTGCTGGTGCTGGCGATCGTCCTTGGGGTGCCCCTGGGCCTGATCTTCCTGGCCACCGGGCAATTCCTGATGGACTTCGTGTTCTTTTACCCGTTGTTCATGTCCGGGCTGTGGATCGCCGGCGGCCTGTATTTCTGGCTGCACTGGGAGCGTCACTGGCCGTGGAAGGACGACACCCTGCCGCCGCCCCTGACGGGCGAGCCGCTGATCAGCATCCTGATCCCGTGCTTCAACGAAGGCGATAACGTTGCCGACACCATTCACGCGGCGTTGGGCCAGCATTATCCGAACATCGAAGTCATCGCCATCAACGACGGTTCGAAAGACAACACTGCCCAGATGCTCGACCAACTGGCGACGCAAGACCCACGCCTGCGGGTGCTGCACCTGGCGGAAAACCAGGGCAAGGCCGTGGCCCTGCGCATGGGCGCCATCGCGGCGCGCAGCGAGTACCTGGTGTGCATCGACGGCGACGCCTTGCTGGCACCCAACACCTGCGCCTATCTGGTGGCTCCGATGCTGGACAACGCCCGCCTCGGCGCGGTGACCGGCAACCCGCGCATCCGCACCCGTTCGACCCTGGTGGGCCGAGTCCAGGTCGGCGAGTTCTCCTCGATCATCGGCCTGATCAAGCGCACCCAACGGGTCTTCGGACGGATCTTCACCGTGTCCGGCGTGATCGTCGCGTTCCGCCGCACCGCCCTGCACCGGGTCGGCTACTGGAGCCCGGACATGATCACCGAAGACATCGACATCAGCTGGAAGCTGCAGCTCGACCACTGGAGCATCTTCTACGAGCCGCGCGCGCTGTGCTGGATCCTCATGCCCGAAACCCTGCGCGGCCTCTGGCGGCAACGGCTGCGCTGGGCCCAGGGTGGTGCCGAGGTGCTGTTCAAGAACATCCGTGGCATCTGGCAATACCGCCATCGCTACCTGTGGCCGCTGCTGTTCGAATATTGCCTGTCCACCGGTTGGGCGTTCACCTTCCTGCTGTCGGTGGTTTTCTGGGGGGCGGGCAAATTCGTCGAGATGCCGGCGGCCATTGCCGTGGACCACCTGATGCCGCCGGCCTTTACCGGGTTGTTGCTGGCGGTGGTGTGCCTGTTGCAGTTCGCAGTGAGCATCCTGATCGACCGCCGCTACGAAAAAGGCCTGTGGCACATCATGTTCTGGGTGGTCTGGTATCCGTTGGTGTTCTGGCTGATCAGCCTCTTCACCACCCTGGTGAGCTTTCCAAAAGTGCTGTTCGGGCGGCATCAGCAGCGTGCGCGCTGGATCAGTCCGGATCGCGGCATCAAGCCGTTCGATGATCAGGAAGAGGAAGTGATCCGATGAAAATTATCAGGACCCGGCAACGGCCTTTTCTGGTGGTCATCGATGCGTTCTTTACCGTGCTGGCGTGGGTGGGCCTGCTGTATCTGCTGATCAATGGCCTGTGGCCGCTGTTGGATAGCCAGGCCGGCCCGCACTTGGGCGGGTCGTTGTTCGACACCCTGGGGACGTTGCAGGTCTACGGTTGGATCGCACTGGTCAACGCGGTGTTGCTGATCAGCTGGGCGCGTTATCAGCAGCGCAAGAGCCGCAGCTTCGCCCAGCGTCGGTTGCCGGCGCCGGTGGTGGATGACCAGGGCCTGAGCGCCAGCTTCAAGTTGACCGACGAGCGCCTCGGCACCTTGCGCCAGCCGGGTTCGAAGATCATCCACAACAACCAGGACGGCGATATCAGTCACGTCGTGCCGCACTTCCACTGGCTCAGCCCCGACTTGCAACCACCGCCCCTCGCACCCTTGGAGCGACCGCAGGTTATTCACTTATCGGCTGACGTGTAGCGAGTTTCACTAATTGTCACTGCAACCGGGCGGGCACTGCGGCTATAGTTCGCAGGCCATCCATGGCCTATCCGCATAAGGTGCCCGGTATGACTCGATTGAACACTCTCTCCCCCTGGTTGGCGGCTGTAGCCTTCGTACTGTGCGCACAAGGTGTTGCCCAGGCCGAGGAGCGTTTCACCCTCAGCATTCCCGGTGTGTCGGATGACCGACTGTTCACCGCTGCGGCCGCCAGCGATGCAAACAATTGCGGTGGCAAGAATATTTCCCCGGCCTTGAGCTGGAATGCCGGCCCGCCGGGCACCCTCAGCTACGCCATCGTCATGTTGGACCCGGACGGCCAACGGGGGCAGGGCGTCGATCACTGGATCCTCTACGGCATCAAGGCCTCCACCCGGCAAATTCCGGCCGGGGCGGGCACCAAGCCTGCACTGGAAGGCATGGGTGGCATCAACAGCAAGAACACCCGTGGCTACATCGGCCCTTGCCCGCCCATCGGCGACAGCGCGCATCACTACCTGATCCAGCTGTTCGCCCTGGACCTGCCGCCGGAAGCACTCCCCGCCGGCCTTACCCGCGCCCAGTTGATGGAAAAGATCAACGGCCACGTACTGCGCAACAGCAGCGTGGTGCGGCGTTATCACCGCTGACCCGAACCTGCCCATGACTGCCACCACTCATCTACCAGGCGAACGATTCGGCCGGTCCGACTACAAGACCCTGGGCCTGGCCGCGCTCGGCGGGGCGTTGGAGATTTATGATTTCATTATCTTCGTCTTCTTCGCCCTGACCCTCAGCCAACTGTTCTTCCCGCCGCAAATGCCCGAGTGGCTGCGCCTGCTGCAAAGCTTCGGGATTTTCGCCACGGGTTACCTGGCCCGGCCGCTGGGCGGCATCCTCATGGCGCACTTCGCCGACCGCCTGGGGCGCAAGCGGGTGTTCAGCCTGAGCATCCTGATGATGGCCTTGCCGTGCCTGCTCATCGGAGTGATGCCGACCTACGCGCAGATCGGCTATTTCGCTCCATTGCTGTTGCTGGCGTTGCGTATCCTGCAAGGTGCGGCGGTGGGCGGGGAAGTGCCGAGCGCCTGGGTGTTCGTGGCCGAGCATGCGCCGTTGCAACATCGCGGCTACGCCCTGGGTTTCCTCCAGGCCGGCCTGACCTTCGGCTACTTGCTGGGCGCCTTGACCGCAACGGCGCTGGCGCGGATCTACACGCCGGCGGAAATTCTCGATTACGCCTGGCGCTTGCCGTTCCTCCTGGGCGGGGTGTTCGGTGTGATCGGCGTCTGGTTGCGCCGTTGGCTGAGCGAGACGCCGATCTTCATGGCCCTGCAAGCCAACCGCGAAGGCGCGGCGGAGCTGCCGCTGCGCACGGTCCTGCGTGACCACCGGCCCGCCTTGCTGCCGGCAGCCATCCTCACCTGTGTGCTGACCAGCGCCGTGGTGGTGTTCGTGGTCATCACCCCGACCGTGATGCAGAAGAGCTTCGGTATGACCCCCGGCCACACCTTCGCCCTGAGCAGCCTGGGCATCGTGTTCCTGAACGTCGGCTGTGTGCTGGCCGGGCTCATCGTCGACCGTATCGGCGCCTGGCGCACCGTCCTGCTCTACAGCCTGCTGCTGCCCCTGGGCATCGCCGCGCTCTACGCCAGCCTGATCAACGACGGCGCCTGGCTGGGCCTGGCCTATGCCGTGGCCGGCCTGGGTTGCGGCGTGGTCGGTGCGGTGCCTTCGGTGATGGTCAGCCTGTTCCCGCCGAAGATCCGCGTGTCCGGCATCTCGCTCACCTACAACATCGCCTATGCCCTGTGGGCGAGCATGACGCCGCTGCTGCTTATTGCACTGGTGCCGTGGAGCCCGTGGGTATGCGTGGGGTATTGCGTGGTGATGGGGGCGGTGGGCGTGGGGGCAGCGCTGTATTTTCCGGGGCGGCGTGGGAAGGTTGCGCAGCCGTCAGTGGTCTGTGAATCCTAGCCGGGTCGTTCAGAGCCTCTCGCGCAAAAAGTCCACAAAGGCTCGGGTTCGTGCCGAGCGGCGTCGGTCGTGACTGAACACGGCGCTGATGGGCAGTGCTGGCGGCAGGTAATCGGTCAGCAGGGTGGACACGGTTCCCTGACGAACATCGGCCGCGAACAACCACTGTGGGGAAAGTGACACGCCCAGGCCCGACAGCACCATTTCCCGGATCGCCTCGCTGCTGTTGCAGGTGACGTTGCCCTTGATCGTGACGCTCTGTTGCAGGCCATCGTGGTCGAACCGCCAGACGTCGTAATGCTCCAGCAGCGTGAAAGCCAAGCAGTTATGGCGAGTCAGATCAGCGGGGGTGAGGGGCGTGCCGCGCTGTTGCAGATAGGCAGGCGAGGCGTACACCCGGCGCGGGCTGTCGCCGAGGGGGATCGCCACCAGCCCTTCGCTTTTCACCACGCCAATGCGGATGGCCAGGTCGATGTTTTCCTTCAACACGTCTTCATTCTGATCGCTCAGTCTCAAGTCGATCTGAACCTGTGGATGACGCGCCAGGAACTCGCCCACCAAGGGCGCGATGCACAATCGGCCGAAACTCACCGGCGCTGCCACGCGCAGAAGGCCGGCGATCTGTTCCTGCCCATTGGCGAAACTGAGCCGTGCCGCGTCCACGCTGGCCAGTATGTCCTTGCTCTGTGCATAGAAGCGTTGCCCCTGGTCGGTCAGCGCGAGGTGGCGTGTGCTGCGGGCGAACAGGGCCCCGCCAAGGTGCTGCTCCAATGCGCGGATCTGCTTGCTCACCGCGGGTTGGCCCAGGTTCGACTCCCGGGCGACGGCCGAGAACGAGCCGCGCTCCACCACTCGCACGAACACCTGCATTGCGTCGAGCAGATCCATCAGGATTTAGCCTCTGTCTGGAATGAATCCTATGCATTGTTGCTCACTTATCGGAATGCGTCTGCCCTCGCACTATGAACCTACCCACTGATTGGAGGTTTATCGTCATGAACAACACCATGTTTGCCGCCGTTGCCGAAACCGCCCAGGCGCCGCTGGTTGTCCGTCCCCTCGCTCGGCCTGTGCCCGGCAAGGGGCAGGTATTGATCAAGGTCCAGGCGGTCGGAATCAACCCGCTGGACACCAAGATCGCGGCGGGAGGCGCCGCACATGCTCGTCAGCCGCTGCCCGCCGTATTGGGGATCGACCTGGCCGGGACGGTGGTTGAGCGGGGCGAGGGGGTGGACGATTTCACACCTGGCGACGAAGTATTCGGCATGGCCGGCGGGATCGGCGGCGCCCAGGGCGCGCTGGCCGAATACATCGTTGTCGATGCTCGCCTGATTGCCCCCAAGCCTCGCTCACTGAGCATGCGCGAAGCGGCAGCCTTGCCGCTGGCATTTATCACGGCGTGGGAAGGCTTGGTAGACCGCGCCAACGTCAGGCCGGGTCAACAGGTGTTGGTTCACGGCGGTGCGGGTGGCGTCGGTCAAATGGCTGTGCAAATCGCCAAGGCCAGGGGCGCAGCGGTCTACGCTACTGGCTCGGCCGACAGCCTGGGTTTCATTCGCGAGCTGGGCGCTTCGGCCATCGACTACCGGACCCAGGACGCCGACAGCTACGTGCACCAGTACACCGAAGGCGAAGGCTTCGACATCGTCTACGACACTGTGGGCGGCCCGACCCTGGACGCGTCGTTCAGTGCGGTAAAGGCCTACACCGGCCATGTGTTGAGCTGCCTCGGATGGGGCCAGCACAGCCTTGCGCCGTTGTCATTCCGAGGGGCGAGCTATTCCGGGGTGTTCACGTTGATGCCGCTGCTGACCGGGAAGGGGCGCGAGCATCATGGTTGGATCTTGCGCAAGGCTGCGGCGCTGGTCGAGGCCGGAGCGTTGCGGATCAAGATCGATCAAACCCGGTTTGGCCTGGAAGATGTCAATGAGGCCTTTGCGCAGGTGGCCGAGGGGCGCGGGAAAGGGAAAACCGTGGTGCAAATCGGGGTTGAGTGAGGCCGGGTTGCGAGGTTGCAAAAAATTTTCCGCCGTTAACCCGAATCCGGGATGCCTTGCGTCTGACCCAGTGAACGATACATCCACTTTCGAGGTTCAGCCCATGTCCCGTCCTCTTCCATTCCTGCGCCCTGCCGCCCAGGGCTTCGCCGTGACCTTGCTGGTGGCGCTGGCCGGCTGTGGGCTGTCTTCTTCCCGGGAGGTCGCCAAGCCTGCCGATGTGGCGTCTCCCAGCTCAGCCCTGCTAGGCGAAGTCGCCTATGAGCCATCCATGGCCAAGCGCAGCGTGGCACCGTCACCGACGGTGGTGAGCGATGCCCCGGCCATGGACTACCGCAGCGAGCCGCGCGAGCAATATGAAAAGCTGCCCGATAATCCGATCCATAGCGTGATGGAAACACCGGTCTCGACCTTCAGTGTCGATGTCGACACGGGCAGTTACGCCAACGTGCGACGTTTCCTCAATCAAGGTAGCCTGCCGCCCGAAGGTGCCGTGCGACTGGAGGAAATGGTCAATTACTTTCCTTACGCTTACTCCTTGCCCACTGACGGTTCACCTTTTGGGGTGACCACCGAAGTGGCGCCGTCGCCGTGGAACCCCCATACCCGCTTGCTGCGCATCGGTATCAAGGCGTCTGATCGCGCCGTGGCGGACCTGGCGCCGGCCAACCTGGTGTTCCTGGTGGACGTGTCCGGCTCCATGGACCGCCGTGAAGGCCTGCCGCTGGTCAAGAGCACCTTGAAGCTGCTGGTGGACCAGTTGCGCGAGCAGGACCGGGTGTCGCTGGTGGTTTATGCCGGCGAATCGCGGGTGGTGCTCAAGCCCACTTCGGGCCGCGACAAAGCCACGATCCGCAATGCCATCGACCAGTTGGACGCCGGCGGCAGCACCGCAGGTGCCTCGGGTATCGAACTGGCCTACCGGATGGCGCGGGAAAGCTTTATCGACAAGGGCATCAATCGCATCCTGCTGGCCACCGACGGTGACTTCAACGTCGGCGTCAGCGACTTCGACAGCCTCAAGCAGATGGCCGTGGAGCAACGCAAGAGCGGTGTCTCCCTGACGACGCTGGGCTTTGGCGTGGACAACTACAATGAACACCTGATGGAGCAGCTGGCCGACGCCGGGGATGGCAACTACGCCTACATCGACAACCTGCTCGAAGCACGCAAGGTGTTGGTGGACCAGCTCAGTTCCACCCTCGCGGTGGTGGCGAAGGATGTGAAGCTGCAGGTGGAATTCAATCCCGCCCAGGTCAGCGAATATCGCCTGTTGGGGTATGAGAACCGTGCGCTCAAGCGTGAGGATTTCAACAACGACAAGGTCGATGCCGGCGAGATCGGGGCTGGGCATACGGTCACGGCGTTGTATGAAATCGTTCCGAAGGGCGAGCCAGGCTGGCTGGAGCCGTTGCGCTATGCCAATCCACCCAAGCTGGACGGCAAGAGCAGCGAACTGGCGATGTTGCGGGTACGCTACAAGCCTGCGGCCGGTGGTAGCAGCCGCTTGATCGAGCACCCGATCAACGGCACATCGAAAAATGACAAGGCCAGCGATGACCTGCGCTTCGCCGCCGCCGTGGCTGCGTTCGCCCAACAGCTCAAGGGTGATGGACGCTACACCGGCAACATGAGTTTGCAGGACACGGCTGCCCTGGCCCGGTCTGCGCGAGGCGAAGACCCGTTTGGCTTGCGCGCCGAGTTCGTGCAATTGGTCGAGCTGGCACAAAGTCTCAAACCGGTACTCTGACTGCGAAAGGAGTTCGCCCTACAATGCGTGCGCCGTTTGATTCTCTCAGCGACGAATCGCTGCTGGCCCGCTACCGCGATGGCGACGGGGCTTCTTTCGAGGCCCTGTACGCCCGTCATCGCCAGGGGCTTTATCGTTTTCTCATGTCGTTGAGCAATAAAGCCGAACTGGCCGAGGAAGTCTTCCAGGAGACGTGGCTCAGTTTGATCCGCAGCACCACGCAGCCACAGGGACGGGCGAGTTTTCGTACGTGGCTGTTCCAGATTGCCCGCAATCGGTTGATCGACCAGTGGCGTCGGCACGGCATCCACAGCCCGTTGCATGACCCTTACGATGAGCAACTGCATGTCCAGTGCGACGAGACCGGTGGCCCCGAACGCCAGTTGAGCCTGAGCCGCGATCAGGGCCGGTTGGAGGCCGCGTTGCAAGCCCTGCCCGAGGACCAGCGGGAGGTGTTCCTGTTGCGCCTGCACGGTGACCTGGACTTGCCGCAGATCGCTGCCTTGACCGGCGCCCCATTGGAAACGGTAAAAAGCCGCTTGCGTTACGCCCAGCAGAAGTTGCAACGCCTGCTGGTCGAGGAGGTACCCGCATGATTGATTCCCGACACACCTCGCAACCCGCTGACGAAGGGATGGTCGAGCATTTTCGTCAACACGCTGCCGGTGAGCCGCCGGCGTCCCTGGATGCCCTCATCCTGGCTGCCGCCCGCCGGGAGGTCCCGACGCCTGCTGCGAACCTGTGGCAACGCTGGTTGCGGGCCTGCCAACGGCCGCGCTGGCAAATGGCATTCGCCTCGGTGGCGGGGATCGCGCTGGTCATCGGTTTGGTGGTGCGTTCGCCGGTACCCCAAGGCGAATTGTCGTCGCCCGCCTCCATGGAGTTTTCTGCCCGCCAGCAGGAGGCGCTGGTTGCGCCCGCCGCGCCCATTGTCATGCCCGCGCCTGCGCCGATGACTGCGATGAAGCCCCAGGCCGACATGCTCCAAGGCTCGCTGAGCCCCGAGCCCGCTCCGGCGGATGAGCCTGCGGCGAAGATGAGCAAGCGTACGGCTGCTGCCCAGCCGTCGTTGGAACAGGGCCTGTTGCACATCCTGCGCTTGCGCCAGGCGGGTGACAGCAAAAAGGCCGATGAAGAACTGCTCAAGCTGCACAAACGCTTTCCCAAGGAGGACTTGCCGGCCCGGTTGGAGGCGTTGCAAAAGCGCTGAGAAAACAATGATGACAAAGCCGCGACGAAAAAAAACCGACATTGACTGTCGGTTTTTTTTCAAGCTGCGCAACGATGCTCAGATCGTCAGCGTCCAATCGTAATCCACGATCAGCGGCGCATGCTGCGAGAACCGCGGCTGGCGCGGCAGGCGGGCGCTGCGTACGAAGCGGCGCAGCCCAGGCGTCAGCAACTGGTAGTCGAAGCGCCAGCCGAGGTTGAGCATCTCGGCCTGTTCGTTGTCCGGCCACCAGCTGTACTGGTCGCCTTCACGGCTGACTTCGCGCAGGGCATCGACATAGCCCATGTTGCCGACGATCTCGTCCATCCAGGCCCGTTCCGGCGCCAGGAATCCAGGCGATTGCTGGCTGTCGCGCCAGTTCTTGATGTCCAGCTTCTGCTGCGCCACGTACAGCGAGCCACAATAGATGTACTCGCGACGTTTGCGTCGTTGTTTATCCAGGTAACGGGCGAAGTCGTCCATCAACTTGAATTTCTGGTTCAAATCTTCATCGCCGTTCTGCCCCGACGGGAGCAGTAAGGTCGCGATGCTGACCTTGTCGAAATCGGCTTGCAGGTAGCGCCCGTAGCGGTCCGCCGTCTCGAAACCGAGACCATTGATGACAGCCTTCGGTTGCAGCCGCGAGTACAAGGCCACGCCACCCTGGGCGGGGACTTCGGCATCGCAGGCATAAAGGAAGTAACCATCCAGTTGGAAGGCTGCATCGTCCAGTTCAAAGGCGGAGGCGCGGGTGTCCTGCAGGCAGATGACGTCGGCATTCTGTGCTTGCAGCCAACTGAGCAAACCACGCTCCACTGCAGCCTGAATACCATTGACGTTCACACTGATGATCCGCATAAATGGCCCCAAAAATCACGTGCGTGTATGATACACGCCGTGTACCTATTTAGCTAAATCCGCGGTATTTGAGGCTTTTTTCATGCAGGCGTATCAGCGCGATTTCATTCGTTTTGCCATCGATCGCGGCGTTTTGCGCTTCGGTGAGTTCACCCTCAAGTCCGGACGCACCAGCCCGTACTTCTTCAACGCCGGCCTGTTCAACAGTGGCAGCGCCCTGGCGCAACTGGGCCGGTTCTATGCGGCGGCCATCGTCGAGAGCGGCATCGCGTTCGACGTGCTGTTCGGCCCCGCCTACAAAGGCATCCCGCTAGCCGCCACCACCGCCGTCGCCCTGGCCGAACACCACGGTCGCGACTTGCCCTGGTGCTTCAACCGCAAGGAAGCCAAAGCCCATGGCGAAGGCGGCAGCCTGGTGGGCGCACCGCTGACCGGTGAAGTGCTGATCATCGACGACGTGATCACTGCCGGTACCGCCATCCGCGAAGTGATGCAGATCATCGGTTCCCAGGAAGGCGCCAAGGCAGCCGGCGTGCTCATCGCCCTGAACCGCCAGGAACGCGGCAACGGCGAACTGTCGGCGATCCAGGAAGTGGAACGCGACTTCGGTATCCCGGTGATCAGCATCGTGTCGCTGAACCAGGTGTTGGAGTTCCTGGCCGACGATCCCCAGCTCAAGCAGCATTTGCCGGCGGTCGAGGCTTATCGAGCGCAGTTCGGCGTGTAGACATTAATAGATGTCTTCACTGTCGCAGGCGAAGGGCGCGCAGTAAGGCATCTACTTGTCCGAAAGCATCCTGTTGCCACTGATCTGGTGTCCGATCCTCAAGGATCTGGCTGTCTTCGACAAACCGCCTTACGGACGTCGGGCCATAGCCATCCGCGACATCAAATTTCTGGCAAATATATAGGAAGCCTTGCTCGCCACTTCCAGTTTCAAGAACGGGTTGGCATTCTTCTGCGAGTGCCGCTATGCCACCTGGATAATTACGGACGCAATAGTAGATGTCGTAGGCATCTTTTTGCTTGTGTCGGCCGTTAAGCGCGTACCCCTTCATCGCCAGCAATGCCGGAATCGAGCATACGGCAACCTCGACGCGATTCGTACCACCGGTGGGCATCGGCCCTTCAATGGCAACCATCTGATAGAACCGAGTTGCCAAGTCGGCGCCGTCGGCGCGTTGAACTGCAAAGTCATTAAGAATGGGTGGCTTGTTTTGGATGATCTCGGCATCGCGTGGCATCAAGAAGTCCACGATCACATCTATCGGGGCTCCTCTATCGCTCACGGGAACTTGACGGACGAGTTGGAAGCGCCGTAGCCCGACTCTCTGCTCGTATCCATTTCCCATCAGGGCCTCGACCAGAGTTGCATACTCACCATCGCCAAGTGCTTCTGCATCGAGACTCAGATCGACATCGAGCGTACCGACATGCTGCATATCGCTATTTGCCAGGAGTAGCCATGGCACTGCGCCGCCGATTACTGCGAACTTACCCCTGAAACTACCCAGGATCTGCCCCATTTCGATGAGCACCGCTTTCACTGCGGTCGTCGTCCTGTCTTCATAATCCAAGGCAGATTGAGGCTCCTGCGGTACTAACGGGGCCATGTCAGTTTTTCCTGGCGTAGATATTCGGCTGCTTCCTTTGCGCGCTCTCCGGCAATGGATAGATCCAAATAGGTTTGAACAAGGCTGGTGCATATCGCACCGGGCGCCGCCTCGATGACATCCAAAAGAAGGCCTTCGTCCTTGGGTAGGGTGATCACCACATTTTCGCCTTGGGTTGTCGGCACCAACTGTAGGGCGCTGATTAGCTTTTCCAGTCCTTCGCTGTCCGCATAAAAGTAATTCGTGCTCATTCGGGCGTAGGCGGCCAGCCATTGTGCAGCGGAAAATGAGGAAAAAACCGCGCGCCCCTGGCTCTGTTCACTGACTACGTTCCGTGCCGCATTTTCCAGGGCAGCACCGTGTAAGGTGGTATAGAACTTCTTACGTTCCCCGTTTGGGGGTTCATAAGCTTGGACCCACGCATCCAGAAGTGATTGAGGATCGCACAGGAAAAATCCATCGCTCGTGGCTTGGCCCCATTCCCGATCAAGTAGGGCCGTGCGTACATTACTGACATGGCCCAAGCTCACTCCGGCAGCTTGGGAGAGTTCTACCACCCGCCATGCATGATCGGGTTCGCGCAGCATCGTACGAAGGATCTGCGCTGATTTTGGCTTGAAGAGGGACTTCAGTTCCCTGTGTTCCGAGGGTGGCTTTTCGGCGACTTGATGGTCGATGGATACACCCTCGAACGAAAGCCAGGCGTTGCCCTCCAGATCCAGATAGCCGACACCTTTTTCCCGGCATGCCTGTCTGGCGGCAAGGGAAAGATAGGGGGCTATAACGACAGGCGTGGCCTCGGTGTCCCGCTCATTCACGTAGTTACGAAGCTGAAGTATGGCTGCACTTACGAATCTGGGTTGTCCACTGGACTTTA
Organism: Pseudomonas sp. FG6; assembly: GCF_057809015.1. Lineage (NCBI taxonomy): Bacteria > Pseudomonadati > Pseudomonadota > Gammaproteobacteria > Pseudomonadales > Pseudomonadaceae > Pseudomonas > Pseudomonas sp. FG6. Next base: position 122,928 of record NZ_JBMDJD010000013.1, on the reverse strand, counting down.
TCTCGCAGGCCAGTGAATGGGATTTCCCTGAGACGTTTATCTCAATAATGAAATCGGGTGCCCAGCTTCTGGCTGACGGCGTGGTTTTGAAGCTTTTTATCTCAATGATCGATATTTTGCTCAGCAAGACGTGGAGAGCCTCTTTTGAGCTTATTTCGAGCGATTTCATTGATGCTCCTCTTTTCAGCAAGTGCTGAAATTAGCCTATCTGGTGAAAAGCGTCTAGAGATTTCACTAGGAATGGCATTTTCAGCAATAGCTGAAATAGGATTTTTTACTGAAATACCGGGGGAGCAAGGCAAAAAAAGACCCCGCTCAACCAGGTTGAGCGGGGTCTTTTTTTACCGGTATCGCTTACGGACGCTTGCGATTGCTGATCAACGTGCCCACGCCGGTGTCGGTGAAGATCTCCAGCAGGATCGCGTTCGGTACCCGACCGTCGATGATCAGCGAGCTGCCGACGCCGCCTTGCACCGCTTCCAGCGCACAGCGGATCTTCGGCAGCATGCCGCCGTAGATGGTGCCGTCGGCGATCAGGTCATCGACCTGTTGGGTCGACAGCCCGGTCAGGACCTTGCCCGACTTGTCCATCAGGCCGGCGATGTTGGTCAGCAGCATCAGCTTTTCAGCTTTCAGCGCTTCGGCCACCTTGCCGGCCACCAGGTCGGCGTTGATGTTGTACGACTCGCCGTTGGCGCCCACGCCGATAGGGGCGATCACGGGGATGAAGTCGCCCTTGACCAGCAGGTTGAGCAGGTCGGTGTTGATGCCGACCACTTCGCCCACCTGACCGATGTCGATGATTTCCGGCTGGGTCATCTCCGGCGTCTGGCGGCTGACGGTGAGTTTCTTCGCGCGGATCAGCTCGGCGTCCTTGCCTGTCAGGCCGATGGCGCTGCCGCCATGACGGTTGATCAGGTTGACGATGTCCTTGTTGACCTGGCCGCCGAGGACCATCTCCACCACGTCCATGGTCTGCGCGTCGGTCACGCGCATGCCATCGATGAAGTGGCTTTCGATGGACAGGCGCTTGAGCAGGTCACCGATCTGCGGACCACCGCCGTGCACCACCACCGGGTTGATGCCCACGGCCTTCATCAGCACGATGTCGCGGGCGAAGCCGGTTTTCAGCTCCTCGCTTTCCATCGCGTTGCCGCCGTATTTGATCACCAGGGTCTTGCCGACATAGCGTCGGATGTAAGGCAATGCTTCGGACAGGACCTGGGCGGTATGGGCGGCGGCTTCGCGTTCGAGGGTCATTCAGGGCTCCGGTAGTGCTTCAAATAATCAAAACGGTAGTTGGAGATCGGGTGCAACACGTTTGAGTTGGGTGTGGAACACATCCTTGATGCGCTGCAGTTCGGCCTCGTTATCGGCCTCGAAACGCAATACCAGCACCGGCGTGGTGTTGGATGCGCGAACCAGGCCCCAGCCATGGGGATAGTCGACCCGCACACCGTCGATGGTGGTCAGTTCGGCGCCTTCGCCCCATTGAGCGTCGTGCAGTGCATCAATGATGCTGAATTTGCTCTCTTCGGTCACATGGATATTGATTTCCGGCGTAGAAATATCGTTCGGGAAGGTCGCGAACAACTCCTCTGCCGTGGATTTTTCCTGGCTGAGGATCTCCAGCAGGCGCGCGGCGCTGTAGATGCCGTCGTCGAAACCGAACCAGCGTTCCTTGAAGAAGATGTGGCCGCTCATCTCACCGGCCAGCAGGGCGCCGCTCTGTTTCATTTTCTTCTTGATCAACGAATGACCGGTTTTCCACATCAGCGGGCGCCCGCCGTATTCCTTGATCAGCGGCACCAGGCGACGGGTGCACTTGACGTCGAAAATGATCTCGGCATCGGGGTTGCGTGCCACCACGTCCTTGGCGAACAGCATCAGCAGGCGGTCCGGGAACACGACGCTGCCGGTATTGGTCACCACGCCGACGCGGTCGCCGTCGCCGTCGAAGGCCAGGCCCAGATCGGCGTTGGTTTCCTTGACCTTGGCGATCAGGTCTTCGAGGTTTTCCAGCTTGCCCGGATCCGGGTGGTGGTTAGGGAAGTTGCCGTCGACGTCGCAGAACAGTGGGATGACGTCGCAGTTCAGGGCTTCGATCAGTTGTGGGGCGATCACGCCGGCCGCGCCGTTGCCGCAGTCGACCACCACTTTCAGGCGCCGGGCGAGTTTCACGTCCTTGACGATCTCGTCGTTGTAGCGCGGGAGGATGTCGACCTTGGTCACGCTGCCCTTGCCGCTGCTCAGATCGTTGGTCTTGAGGCGGGTGTGCAGGGCCTGGATCTGCTCGTTGGCGAGGGTGTCGCCAGCGATGACGATCTTGAAGCCGTTGTAGTTCGACGGGTTGTGGCTGCCGGTGAGCATCACGCCGGATTTGCCGGCCAGCACGTTGGCGGCGTAATACAGCGCCGGAGTCGGCACCAGGCCCACGTCGCTGACGTGGCAACCGCTGTCGGCCACACCGTTGATCAACTGTTCGACCAGCTCAGGGCCCGACAAGCGGCCGTCACGGCCCACGCACACGTTCGGTTCGCCCTGGGCCAGGCTCTGGGAGCCAATGGCACGGCCGATCCAGTACGCGGTTTTGGCGGTCAGGGTTTCCGGTACCACACCACGGATGTCGTAGGCGCGGAAGATGCTCTCAGGGAAGATCGGGGCGATTGCGGCTGGGGTGTTCATGAATGGGGCGCTCTATCAGGAAGGTGATTGGACAGGCCAGCGAAATGCGCTGGCAGGCTCAAGCTGAAGGGTATGACGGCGTTTTTGACAGAGAGTTCGTGGTGTGAAAGTGCCATGAGGCAGCGTTACATTCGATTCACTCGCCTAATACCTTGATTCCTGTTGGGAAAGCTCGCCGCCAGCCCTGTGCGCATTTGTCGTCCTGAAACAGAAGCTTAATAAACGGGCCGGGCAGAACACCCGGCCTGATACCCGGATCAATGGCTGCCGGAGTGCCCGAAACCGCCCGCGCCGCGCTGGCTTTCGTCGAATTCCTGTACCAGCTCGAAGTGGGCCTGGACCACCGGCACCAGCACCAGTTGGGCAATGCGCTCGCCCACGGCGATGTTGAAGGTGGTGTGGCCGCGGTTCCAGCACGACACCATCAGCTCGCCCTGGTAATCGGAGTCGATCAGGCCGACGAGGTTGCCCAGCACGATGCCGTGCTTATGGCCCAGGCCAGAGCGTGGCAGGATCAGGGCGGCCAGGCCCGGGTCACCGATGTAGATCGACAGGCCGGTGGGGATCAGCAAGGTCTGGCCTGGCTCCAGGAGCGTGTCCTGCTTGAGCATGGCCCGCAGGTCGAGGCCGGCGGAGCCCGGTGTGGCGTATTGCGGCAGCGGGAATTCGCTGCCGATGCGTGGGTCGAGGATCTTGGCTTGTAGAGCGTGCATGACTATTAAACCTGGTTCAGCCGTTCGGCGATGAAGGTGATCAGCTGGCGGGCGATCTTGCCCTTGCTGGTCTGGGCGAAAAGGGTGGCGTGCAATTGGCGGTCGATCACGCTGCAGGCGTTCTCTTCGCTGTTGAAGCCGATGCTCGGGTTGGCGACGTCGTTGGCGACGATCAGGTCCAGGTTCTTGTCCTTGAGCTTGCGCGCGGCGTAATCGAGCAGGTGCTCGGTCTCGGCGGCGAAGCCGACGCTGAACGGACGGTCGGGGCGGGTCGCGATGGTCGCCAGGATATCCGGATTGCGCACCATTTGGAGCAGCAGCCCGTCGCCGCTTGTAGGGTCTTTCTTCAATTTCTGCGGGGCGATGACCTCGGGACGGTAGTCCGCGACCGCTGCAGAGGCGATGAACAGGTCGCACGGGATGGCCGCTTCGCAGGCCGCGAGCATGTCGCGGGCACTGACCACGTCGATGCGCGTGACCCGGTCCGGCGTCGGCAAGTGCACGGGGCCGGTGATCAGCGTGACCCGGGCGCCGGCTTCCACGGCGGCTTCGGCCAGGGCGAAGCCCATCTTTCCGGAACTGTGGTTGGTGATGTAGCGCACCGGGTCGATATTTTCCTGGGTCGGCCCGGCGGTGATCAACACATGCTTGCCGGTCAGGGCCTGGCGCTTGAAGCAATCGGCGGCGCATTGGGCCAGCTCGGTGGCTTCGAGCATGCGCCCCATGCCGACGTCGCCGCAGGCCTGGCTGCCAGAGGCCGGGCCAAAGACTTTCAGGTCGCGGCTTTGGAGCAATTGCAGGTTGGCCTGGGTGGCCGGGTCGCGCCACATGGCCTGGTTCATGGCCGGTGCGACGGCGACCACCGCGTCGGTGGCGAGCACCAGGGTGGTCAGCAGGTCATCGGCGATGCCTTGGGCCAGGCGGGCGATCAGATCGGCCGTTGCTGGCGCGATCAGCACCAGGTCGGCCCATTTGGCCAGTTCGATATGACCCATGGCGGCTTCTGCCGCAGGGTCGAGCAAATCCAGGTGGACCGGATGGCCGGACAGGGCCTGCATGGTCAGCGGGGTGATGAACTCGCTGCCGCCGCGGGTCATCACGACCCGAACTTCCGCGCCCTGGTCGATAAGCCTGCGGACCAGCTCGGCGCTCTTGTAGGCAGCAATGCCGCCGCCGACGCCCAGAACGATGCGTTTTCGATACAGCCGCTGCATAAGCCTGCCTTTGGATTTCAGTGGTCAGTGCAAGGCGAACCTCGGTCAGCAGCCTGCCGGGGTGCAAATCGCCTGCAAAAAAGATGGGCTACGATATCACAGCGACCGCTATGGAACAGCGGCGCCCATGATCAGGGAGAGGCTATGAGCATTCGCGATTGGCCCGCGGCGGAACGTCCGCGGGAGAGGTTATTGGCGTTGGGGGCGGGGAGTCTTTCGGACGCCGAGCTGCTGGCGATTTTTTTACGAACCGGGGTGTCGGGCAAAAGTGCCGTGGATCTGGCGCGACAACTCTTGATTCAATTTGGCAGCCTACGCGCGTTGCTTGAAGCCGATCAGATCACCTTCAGCAATCACGTGGGGCTCGGACCGGCGAAGTTTGCCCAACTGCAAGCGGCGCAGGAGATGAGCCGTCGGCACTTGGCCGAACGGACACGGGAAAAAACCACGCTAGAGAACCCGTTCGCGGTCCGTGAGTACCTGAAATCGCTGTTGCGCCACGAACCTCACGAGGTGTTCGGTTGCCTGTTTCTCAACTCCAAGCACCAGGTGCTGACCTTCGAGGCGCTGTTTCGCGGCTCCATCGACAGCGCCAGCGTTCATCCCCGGCAGGTGGTCAAGCGGGCGCTGGCCCACAACGCCGCCGCGCTGATCCTGTGTCACAACCACCCTTCGGGCGATACAGAGCCCAGCCAGGCCGACCGGCTACTGACCGAACGGCTTCAGGATGCGCTGGATCTGATCGATGTGCGCGTACTCGACCACATCATCGTCGGTGACGGCGAGCCGCTGTCGATGGCGGAGCATGGGTGGATCTAAGGCAGCGGCAAGCTGCGAGCTGCAAGTCAGAGCTGTGCGCACCTGCTCTTGACTTGCGCTTGCAGCTTGCATTTTATGGCTTGAAGCTGACCCTTGAGTAATCCTGCCGCCCGAACGGGCTGACCGAGTATCCCTGCACGTCCTTGCGCACCAGGGCGAAGGCGGTGGGGTGGGCCAAGGGCAGCCACAAGGCCTGTTGCTGGATGTGCGCCTGGGCCTGCTCGTAGAGCTTGGTGCGCACGCCTTGTTCGCTGGTGGTCTTGCCGGCACTGATGAGCTTGTCCAGGTCCGTGTTGCAGTAACGCGCGAAGTTGGTGCCGGACTTGACCGCCGCGCAGGCAAATTGCGGGGTGAGGAAGTTGTCCGGGTCGCCGTTGTCGCCGGCCCAGCCCATGAACAGCAGGTCATGCTCGCCGGCCTTGGCGCGACGGATCAGCTCGCCCCACTCGATCACCCGGATCTCGGCCTGGATGCCGATTTCCGCCAGGTCGGACTGCAGCAACTGTGCGCCGATGCTGGGGTTGGGGTTGAGCAGGCTGCCGGAGGGGCGGGTCCAGATGGTGGTCTGGAAGCCTTCCTTCAAGCCGGCCTTGGCCAGCAGCTCGCGCGCCTTGACCGGGTCATGGTCGTAGCCGGGCAAGTTCTTGGCGTAGCTCCAAGTGTTTGGAGGATACGGGCCATTGGCGGCTTCGGCGGTGCCTTCGAAGACGGTCTTGAGGTAGGTCGCCTTGTCGAAGGCGAGGTTGATGGCTTGTCGCACCTCAGGCTTGTCCAGCGGAGGATGCTGGCTGTTGATCGCCACGAATGCGGTCATGAAGGCGTCGGTCTGGGCCACGCTCAACGTGGGTTCCTTCCGGGCGGCCTGGACGTCCAGCGGCTTGGGCGAGAGGGCGATCTGGCATTCGTTGCGCCGTAACTTCTGCAGGCGCACATTGGCGTCCGGCGTGATGGCGAAGATCAGCGGGTCGACCTGCGGCTTGCCGGCAAAATAATCACCGTTGGCCTTGTAGCGAATCGAGGCGTCCTTCTGGAATCGGCTGAAAACGAACGGGCCGGTGCCGACGGGTAGGCTATTGAGCTTTTCCGGCGTACCGGCCTTCATCAACTGATCGGCGTATTCGGCGGAATAGATGGACGCAAAGCCCATGCTCAACGTCGCCAGGAACGTCGAATCCGGATGGTCGAGGGTAAAGCGCACGGTCAGCGGGTCGAGGGCATCGATCTTGGTGATCAGCGCTGGCAGTTGCATGGATTGGGCATGCGGGAAACCGCTCTGGGCGATTTTGTGCCAAGGGTTGGCCGGGTCGAGCATGCGCTCGAAGCTGAACTTCACATCCTCGGCGCTCAGGTCGCGGCGCGGGGTGAAGTACTCGGTGCGATGGAACTTGACCTGCGGGCGCAGCTTGAACACGTAGCTCAGGCCGTCGGTCGAGACCTCCCAGCTGTCGGCCAGGCTGGGGACCACTTTGCCACTGGCGGTGTCGAAATCGACCAGGCGGTTCATCAGCACGTCGGCGGACGCGTTGGTGGTGGTCAACGAGTTGTACTGGACCACGTCGAAACCTTCCGGACTGGCCTCGGTACAGACGCTCAGGGCGGCGGCATGGGCCAACGGGCTGATCAGCAGAGGGGCGAGCAACAGCGGGAGGGCGGCGAGGCGCATGGGTAGGTTTTCCTGTGCAGGTCGGAGGCCCATCTGCGAGTGCAGTCTGGAAAACGCCTACCCTAGTGGGGCCGCTGGCAAATGACTATCCCCTTTTTGCATTTTTCGGGCCCTTGTGCCGGTGTATCGATGGTCAAGGTCGGTCGTCGACCCCTGAAAACCGTCTGCCGCGACGAGCGGTCAACGGTGGCGCCAGCCCTTGCCCCAGCCCTTCGGAACGGTCGGTCGAGCATTTCCCATGAAGACAAATCACATCGGCTGTTGTTGCCCTGTGGTCTTTCTGGTATAAAGCAGCGCTCTTTTCTAGGGGCCCGGTTCCTTCACTGTAGGTGTAGCCGGTAAGACCCTTAAAGAAACGCGGCGCCTGGCGCCAAATGACTGAGAGATTAAGCGGCCAACCCATGCCGGGTTGGGCATGTGGTTTTAGAGGGCTGAGGCATGTCTAGAGTCTGTCAAGTTACCGGTAAGGGTCCGGTAACTGGGAATAACATTTCCCACGCAAACAACAAAACCCGTCGTCGTTTCCTGCCGAACCTGCAGCATCACCGCTTCTGGGTTGAGTCCGAGAAACGTTTTGTACGTCTGCGCGTATCTGCCAAAGGCATGCGTATCATCGACAAGCGCGGCATTGATGTCGTGCTGGCCGAACTTCGCCGCGATGGCAAGGTTTAAGGGAGCTAATCATGCGTGAATTGATTCGTTTGATCTCGAGCGCCGGTACTGGTCACTTCTACACTACCGACAAGAACAAGCGTACTACCCCGGACAAAATCGAGATCAAGAAATATGATCCGGTTGTTCGCAAGCACGTGATCTACAAGGAAGGCAAAATCAAGTAATTGATTTTTCCCTCTTACGAAAAAGGCCCGTATCGCGAGATACGGGCCTTTTTTGTTGCCGGATTTTTGGTGCCGTCGGGGCCTCATCGCAAATCCCTGTGCGAGCCTGCTCGCGATGAGGCCAGGTCTAACGATGCAAATCCTCAGGCCTTCTGTTCAAACACCACATAAATCTTGCGGCACGGCTCCAGCACTTCCCAAGTGCCCTTGAAGCCCGCCGGGATCACGAAGCGATCACCGGCCCGCAGGGTCTTGGCGTTGCCCTCGCTGTCGCGCAAGACCGAGACGCCCTGGACGATCTCGCAATATTCGTGCTCGGTGTAGTTGACTGTCCACTGGCCCACGGCGCCTTCCCACACGCCTGCATTCATTTGTCCGCACGGGCTGTTGTAGTGGTTGAACACGGCTTGTTCGGGGTCGCCCTTGAGCACTTTGGCCGGGTCCGGGCGATAGCGATCGGCGGCGGTGATGGCCTGGCTGAAATCGACGATGTCCTGGATGCTCATGCTTGTAATCCCAGTGATAAGTCGGAAGGTTTCGAGTCTATGTTTATTAAAACGAACATCGCAAGGCGGTTTACCCGGGTCTTGTCAAATATATTGAAACAGGACCGGCCGCTGGTTTAGGGTGGCGGGTGCCCCTGTTGAAAACAGCGCTGCCCCATAGCGCCGAAAACGGGCTGGCTAGGCAGAATTCTTTGAGCGCTGCGCACCGCGTGGCGTTCTTACTCAAATAAGAGGAGGACACACGCATGACCACCCTGACTCGTGCCGACTGGGAACAACGTGCCCGCGACCTGAAGATCGAAGGCCGCGCCTTCATCAATGGCGAGTACACCGATGCGGTGTCCGGCGACACTTTCGATTGCCTCAGCCCGGTTGACGGTCGCCTGCTGGGCAAGGTCGCCAGTTGCGACGTTGCCGACGCACAGCGTGCCGTCGAGAGTGCCCGCAGCACCTTCAACTCCGGCGCCTGGTCGCGCCTGGCACCGAGCAAGCGCAAGGCGGCGATGATCCGTTTTGCTGGCCTGCTCAAGCAGAACGCCGAAGAACTGGCCCTGCTCGAAACGCTGGACATGGGCAAACCGATCAGCGATTCCCTGAACATCGATGTCCCCGGCGCGGCCCAGGCGTTGAGCTGGAGCGGTGAAGCCATCGACAAACTCTACGACGAAGTAGCCTCCACTCCCCACGACCAATTGGGCCTGGTAACACGCGAGCCGGTGGGTGTTGTCGGGGCGATCGTGCCGTGGAACTTCCCGTTGCTGATGGCGTGCTGGAAGCTCGGCCCTGCGTTGTCCGCCGGTAACTCGGTGGTGCTCAAGCCGTCGGAAAAGTCCCCATTGACTGCCATTCGCATCGCGGCCCTGGCGGTTGAGGCCGGCATTCCGAAGGGTGTGCTGAACGTGCTGCCGGGCTATGGCCATACCGTTGGCAAGGCCCTGGCCCTGCACATGGACGTCGATACGCTGGTGTTCACCGGCTCGACCAAGATCGCCAAGCAACTGATGATCTATGCAGGCGAATCCAACATGAAGCGCATCTGGCTGGAAGCCGGTGGCAAGAGCCCGAACATCGTGTTTGCCGATGCGCCGGACCTGCAAGCCGCCGCCGAAGCGGCCGCCAGCGCGATCGCCTTCAACCAGGGCGAAGTCTGCACCGCAGGCTCGCGGCTGTTGGTGGAGCGCTCCATCAAGGACACCTTCCTGCCGCGAGTGATCGAGGCCCTCAAGGCCTGGAAACCGGGCAATCCATTGGACCCTGCCACCAACGTCGGCGCCCTGGTCGACACCCAGCAGATGAACACCGTGCTGTCCTACATTCAGGCCGGTCACAGCGACGGCGCCAAACTGGTGGCCGGCGGCAAGCGCATCCTTGAGGAAACCGGTGGCACCTACGTCGAACCGACGATTTTCGACGGCGTGAGCAACGCCATGAAAATCGCCCAGGAAGAGATTTTCGGCCCGGTATTGTCGGTCATCGCCTTCGATACCGCCGAAGAGGCCGTACAGATTGCCAATGACACGCCGTATGGCCTGGCCGCCGCTGTCTGGACCAAGGACATCTCCAAGGCACACCTGACCGCCAAGGCCTTGCGGGCCGGTAGCGTGTGGGTCAATCAGTACGACGGCGGCGATATGACCGCGCCGTTCGGTGGCTTCAAGCAGTCGGGCAACGGTCGCGACAAGTCGTTGCACGCCTTCGACAAGTACACCGAGCTGAAGTCGACCTGGATCAAACTCTGACGCTGATTCCCTTTGTGAGAAGCGGGCTTGCTCGCGAAGGCGGTTTAACATTCAACAACCCAGTTGACTGACACTCCGCTTTCGCGAGCAAGCCCGCTCCCACATTGATTGGAAGAGCGACATCTGTACCCTCTGTGGGGGCGAGCCTGCTCGCGATAGCGGCACGACAGTCGACGACTCTGTTGAATGTTGCGCTGTCATCGCGAGCAAGCTTGCTCCCACAGTGCTTTGATAACTCTCCACAGGAGCGTGGACATGCGTTGGGCGACTTACTTCGCCGTGCTGGCGTCTGTGCTGAGCGTCGGCCTGGCCTTGGGCGTGAGCATGCCGCTGGTATCGCTGCGTCTGGAGGGCTGGGGTTATGGCTCGTTTGCCATCGGGGTGATGGCGGCGATGCCGGCCGTCGGTGTATTGCTCGGCGCCAAGGTGTCGAGCCGGCTGGCCGCGCGATTCGGCACCGCGACGTTGATGCGCCTGTGCCTGTTGGGCGGCGCGGTGTCCATCGGATTGCTGGCGTTGTTGCCCAGCTATCCGGTCTGGCTAGTGTTGCGCCTGTTGATTGGCGTGGTCCTGACCCTGGTGTTCATCCTGGGTGAAAGCTGGATCAATCAACTGGTCGTCGAGCAATGGCGTGGGCGGCTGGTGGCACTGTATGGCAGCAGCTACGCCTTGAGCCAGCTGTCTGGCCCGCTGCTGTTGGGCGTGCTGGGGACCGGTCATGATTACGGATTCTGGGTGGGCGTCGGCCTCCTGCTGATCGCTCCTTTGCTCTTGCTGGGCCGTAGCGGGGCGCCGAGCAGCGAGGCTGGCAACGTGACGCTGGGGGATTTGTGGGCGTTCTGCCGGGGCTTGCCGGCAATTGCCTGGGCGGTGTCGTTGTTCGCCGCGTTCGAGGCGATGATCCTCACCTTGTTGCCGGTCTATTGCCTGCGCCAGGGATTCAGTGCCGACGTTGCCCTGGCGATGGTCAGTACTGTGGTGGTCGGCGATGCCTTGTTGCAGTTGCCCATCGGCGCCCTGGCTGATCGCGTGTCTCGCCGGACCCTGTTGACGACGTGCGCGGTGGCGCTGACGCTGTCGAGCCTGGCGGTTCCGCTGTTGATCGATACCGTGCTGATCTGGCCGCTCTGGGTGCTGTTCGGCGCCAGTGCGGGAGGTTTGTTCACCTTGTCGCTGATCCTGATCGGCGAACGTTATCGCGATGATGCGCTGGTGAGGGCCAACGCTCATGTCGCGCAGCTGTGGGGGCTCGGTTGCCTGATCGGTCCTCTGGTGGCGGGCGCAGGCAGCCAATGGATCAGTGGGCATGCGCTGCCGTTGTTCATGGCGGCCGGGGCGTTCGGCCTGGTGATTCTACTGTTTCGCCAAGGGGCGTTCGGGGCGACCCAAACCGCCTGAACACCCTAACCCTGTGGCGAGGGAGCTTGCTCCCGCTGGACTGCGAAGCAGTCCCGGCTTTTAGCGGTTGCCCCCAAGCGCAGGCAAGCCACAAAAACAATTCACCTCTAAAGCATCCGCTCCAACCCGATCGTCATGCTGAACCAGGCATTGAACCTGCGCCACCAGCTGCCCGGTTCGCGGTCAAGGTCGTGCAGCTTGCCGTTATCTTCGGTGGTCCAGACGAGCGACTCGTCCTCCAGTCGGGCCTGGTAACTCAGGGCCGGCGCCATGCCCTGCAAGGCGAGCCCGCGCACCTGCTCGGCGAGTGCCTGGCTGTCCACCAGCACGCCGACTTCGGTGTTCCACAGCACGGAGCGCGGGTCGAAGTTGAACGAGCCGATGAATGATTTCTGTCGGTCGAAAATGATCGCCTTGCTGTGCAGGCTCGAGTCGGACTCGCCATAGGACTTGCTATAGAACAGGTGTGGGTCGCTGTCTTTTTGTCCCGGTTGCCGTCGAAGCTCGAACAGATTCACGCCGTGTTGCAGCAGCGCCTTGCGATACGGCGCATAGCCGCCGTGTACGGCGGGCACATCGGTGGCTTCCAGGGAGTTGGTCAACAAACTCACCGACACGCCGGCGTCGGCGCGGCTGGTCAGGAACACCAAACCTGGCTGGCCCGGGACGAAGTAGGCGGAAATCATGATCAGCTCACTGTTCACAGCGGTCAGTTCCGGAGCCAGTTGAGTGGTCAGCAACAGCTGGGGATCCGGCTCGTCCTTGGCCAGGACCTTGCTGGGCGCATCCCACATCGCCTGGTTCCAGGCCCAGATCAACTGACTGCGCCAGATGTCCAGGCGCGGTTGGGTCTTGTAGAGGGTCAACTGTTGGTAGAGCGCGTGGTTTTCTTTTCGCGTCTGCTCCAGCGACTCTTGCAGGCGCAGGCGGCTGTTTTCCAGGGCCTTGGCGCTCGGGCGATGGGACAGGAATTGTTCGATGGGTTTGCTCAGGGCGCTGTTCCAGTACTGGTCGAAGCTGTGCCCCAACTGCTCGGCCACCGGCCCGACGCCGAGCAGGTCGATGTCGGTGAAATTCAGGTTGGGTTCGGCGTCGAAGTACTCGTCCCCCAGATTGCGACCTCCGACGATGGCCATGCTGTTATCTGCCAGCCATAGCTTGTTGTGCATCCGACGGTGTTGCAGTGACAGGTTGAACAGGCGCCCAAGGCCGCGGGTGACGCCGGTGGCGCGTCCCAGGTGCAACGGGTTGAACAGGCGGATCTGGATGTGCGGGTGCGCGGCGAGGGTGGCGATGATTTCGTCCTGACCGTCGCTGGTGGTGTCGTCCAGCAGGATGCGCACCCGCACGCCCCGGTCGGCCGCCTTGAGCAGTTCATCCACCAGCATGCGCGTGCTGATGCCGTCGTGAACGATGTAGTACTGCAGGTCCAGGCTGCCCTGGGCGTTGCGAATCAGCTCGGCCCGGGCGGTGAAGGCATCGGTGCTGTCCGAGAGCAGGCGAAACCCGGAGCGGCCCTCGTGCGGGGCTGCCTGGGCCTGGACCGAACGGCCGAACGAGGATTCGGCGGCCGGCAGCGCCTGCGAGGGCTCGCGCGTGACATCAAGACTGGCGCAGCCGCCCAGCAACGAGGCGACTAGCAGCAACGCAGGCAGGATCGGTCTGGATCTCACGTAGGATCGTTCCGCTTGTTGGCGTGGATCGGCTGTCGGGTGCGCTTCCCTGCGTAAAGCTTCAGACGGTGTCGTGCTGGGTTTCGTTCAACAGTGCGATGGCGGCGGCGCCGACCCTGCGTACGGCTTCTTCAATTTGCGCCGTTGGCTTGGCAGCGTAGTTCATCCGCAGGCAGTTACGGTATTTGCCCGACGCGGAGAAGATGCTGCCGACGGCCACCTGTACACCTTGATCGTGCAGGCGCCGATTGAGCTTGAGCGTATCGAAGCCGTCGGGCAGTTCGACCCAGAGCATGAAGCTGCCCCGGGGACGACTGGCCCGGGTGCCATGGGGAAAATAGCGGGTGACCCAATCGATCATCAGGTCGCGATTGCGCTGGTATTGCGTGCGCATCCGCCGCAAATGGGGCTCGAAATGCCCGCCTTTGAGGAATTCCGCGATGGCGAGCTGCGGTTGTGGCGCGGTGGAGCCGGTGCTGATGTATTTCATGTGCAGCACCCGTTCCAGGTACCGGCCCGGGGCGACCCAGCCAATCCGAAGGCCGGGTGCCAGGGTCTTGGAAAAAGAACTGCAGAGCAGTACGCGGCCGTCATCATCAAAGGACTTGATCGTGCGCGGTCGTGGATAGGTGTAGGCCAGTTCGCCATACACATCGTCTTCGATAATTGCCACGTCGAAGCGCTGTGCCAGGGTCAACAAGGCGCGCTTGTTCGCCTCCGGCATGATGTAGCCCAGCGGGTTATTGCAGCTTGGCGTCAACTGTATGGCCTTGATCGGCCATTGCTCCAGGGCCAGTTCCAGTGCCTCCAGGCTGATGCCGGTCAGCGGGTCGGTGGGGATCTCCAACGCCTTCATACCAAGCCCCTTGAGGGTTTGCATGGCACCGTGGAAGCTGGGCGAATCCACCGCGACGATATCGCCTTGTTCGCAGGTGGCGCGAATGCTCACCGACAGCGCCTCGTGGCAACCCGTGGTGATGATCAGGTCGCCCGGGCCCAGTTGGCAGCCGGAGTCCAGCGACAGGCGGGCGATCTGTTCCCGCAACGCGAGGTTGCCGTAGATGTTGTCGTAATACAGGCCGGGCATGTCTTGCCGGCGGCTGATCTGCGCCAGGCTGCGCAGCAATGGCTTCATGGTCGGCGAATTGATGTCTGGCATGCCGCGTCCCAGTTGCACCACGTCCTTGCGCGGCACCGCGCGTATCAGCTCCAGCACCTGGTCCCACTGGGAAATGTCCACGGGGCGCTGGGCCGGACGGCCCACCGCCGGCAGGTCCGGCAGCTCGCGGCTGGCCGGGACAAAATAACCGGATTTGGGTTTTGGCATCGCCAGCCCGCTGTCCTCCAGCACGCGATAGGCCTGCTGCACCGTGCTCAGGCTGACGCCGTGTTCCGTGCTCAATGCACGCACTGACGGCAGCCGGTCGCCCGGGCGATAGAAGCCCTGCTCTATGCGGGTGCCGAGCAATTCGGCGAGGTTCACGTAGAGGGTCATGGTGCGCTCCCGGTGAGGTAGACGAAGGCAACCGATACAGATGGGCAGCAAAAAGACAATTCAGTGCTGAAAAAGCCCAGTCTGTATGCTTATAAAATAGGTGTGTTGAATCTGTATCGCTTTTGGCCGTCCGCGCATCATGAAACCTCTGGCTACCCAAGTAAACAGGAGCGATCAAAATGAACGGCTTGAGCGATGTGCGGCTGACGTTACACAGTCAGGAACTGGCGGCAGGACAGGAAAAAGCGCTGCGGGGCGTGAAGCCACGCAATGCTCCAACCTGTCTGGGACGCTGGGGCCTGTTCTGGCACCGTCTGCATACACGCCAGGCCTTGTTGGAGCTTACACCCGAACAGTTGCGCGACATCGGGCTGAGTCGCAAGGAGGCATTGGAGGAGGGGCTCAGGCCGTTCTGGCGGCTTTGAAACGATGGAGGCCCTGAGACCGCTGTCGCGGGCAAGCCTTGTTCCCACAGACTGAAAGCGGCCTGTGGGAGCAAGGCTTGCCCGCGATAGCGTTGTCAGGGGCGATGAGGCTCTTTAAATCAACTCTTTGAACCGATGCCACAACATCCCCAGCGCCAACAGCGGCGAACGCAGGTGCTTACCGCCAGGAAAGGTCATGTGCGGAACCTGGGCGAACAGATCGAAGCCGCCACTGTGCTGGCCGCTGATGGCCTCGGCCAGCAGCTTGCCAGCCAGGTGCGTAGCGTTCACGCCATGCCCGGAATAGGCTTGGGCGTAATACACATTGGGTTGGTCCTGGAGCCGACCGATCTGGGGCAGGCGGTTGGCGCCGATGCCAATCATCCCGCCCCACTGATAATCGATTTTCACCTCCGCCAGTTGCGGGAAGACCTTGAGCATTTTCGGACGCATGTAGGCGCCAATGTCCTGCGGATCGCGGCCCGAATAGTGGCAAGCTCCGCCGAACAGCAAGCGTCGATCCGCCGAAAGCCGGTAGTAATCCAGTGCCACCCGTTGGTCGCAGACCGCCATGTTCTGCGGCAGCAAAGCCTGGGCCTGAGCCTGGCTCAAGGGCTCGGTGGCGATGATATAGCTGCCCGCCGGCAGCACTTTTCCGCCGAGTTGCGGGTTGAGCCCATTGAGGTAGGCGTTGCAGCCCAGGACCAGGGTCTTGGCCCGTACCGAGCCCTGTTGGGTGTGCACCGTGACTTGCGGGCCGTAGTCGATGCGCGTCACCGCTGATCGCTCGAACAGCCGGACCCCCAGTTGCTGTGCGGCGGCAGCTTCGCCCAGGGCCAGGTTGAGCGGGTGCAAATGCCCCGAGCCCATGTCGATCAACCCACCGACGTAACGGTCCGATCCTACGACGCTGTGCACTTCATGGGCTTGCAGTAACCGCGTCTGGTGACGATAACCGAGGCTGCGCAGCTCTTCGGCATCTTCGGCGAAGCCTTCCAGGTCGCTGGGCTTGTTGGCGAGGTCGCAGTAGCCCCAGGTGAGGTCGCACGGGATCTGGAAGCGTTCGACGCGCTGGCGGACGATTTCCACGGCCTCCAGCCCCATGAGTTTCATCTGCCGCACGCCTTCGTTGCCGATGATCGGCGCGAACTGCTCGAGGCCATGGCCGACGCCGCGAATCAATTGGCCGCCGTTACGCCCGCTGGCGCCCCAGCCGATCTTGTGGGCTTCGAGCAGCACCACACTCATGCCACGCTCGGCCAGCTCGATCGCCGTGTTCAGCCCGGAGAAGCCACCGCCCACCACGCAGACATCCGCCACCTGCTCGCCATCCAGCACCGGATGGTCCGGTTGCGGCAGGCTGCTAGCGGCGTAATAGGAGGCTGCATGCGCGTGGCTGGAGACAGGTTGCTGAACACGGGCGTTCATGTGCGTAATCCTGATTATTGTGTTTGAGAAATTTTACGAGAATAAGCTGGCGATTCATCCATGGGCAACAGCGGTCGGTTGGCCCTGTCTGGCGTAAGGCTTTTGAGGCAAACTCCCGGCAATCCTGCTTTGGTAAACCGCCCCGATGAGTTGCAACAGTCAGAAAATCCGCACGCTGCGCCAACAGATTCCCTCGTTCGAGTGCGTCCCCGGCTGCCATGACTGCTGTGGGCCGGTGACCACTTCACCCGAGGAAATGGCCCGCTTGCCCCGCAAGACCCGCGCCGAGCAAGACGCGGCCATGGACGCGCTCGACTGCGTTCACCTGGGGCCGAACGGTTGCACGGTCTACGACGAGCGACCGCTGATCTGTCGGCTGTTCGGCACCACGGCGACCTTGCCCTGTCCCAATGGACGGCGGCCGGTGGAACTGATCCATCCGCGGGTCGAGAAGCAGATTCATGAATACATGGCCGCCAATCGCCAAGTCCTGGTCTGACAGCGGCGGGGACTGAGTCGCGGCCTTCGCGAGCAAGCCCACTCCCACACAGGCCAGTGGCAGTTTTTTGTGAGCAGCACAGATCCCTTGTGGGAGCGAGCCTGCTCGCGAAAGCGGCTTGCCAGACGACCACCACCTGAAGCCCGGCTCAATCCGGAATCGGCAGGTTCAGGCTCTCCTTCACTTCCTCCATCACGATGTAGCTCTTGGATTCGCGCACATGGGGCAGCTTGAGCAGGATGTCCCCCAACAGCTTGCGGTACGACGCCATCTCGGAAATCCGCGCCTTCACCAGGTAATCGAAGTCCCCCGACACCAGGTGGCATTCCAGCACATGGGGCAATTTCAGCACGGCGCGGCGAAATTCCTCGAACGTGTCGCCGGACTTGTAATCGAGGCTGATCTCGACAAATACCAGCAGACTTCCCTTCAAATGCTGCGGGTTGAGTCGGGCGTTATAGCCCATGATGATCCCCTCGCGCTCCAGGCGGCGTACCCGCTCGGTGCAAGGCGTGGTCGAGAGACCGACCTTTTCCCCCAGCTCCGTGAAGGAAATCCGCCCGTCCGCCTGGAGGATGCGCAGGATGTTGCGGTCGATCTTGTCCAGTTCGCGTTTGGTCTGGGTGTTGGTACGCACAGGTGATGCGCCTCCATGAAAAGGGTTTTCGCCGAGAATTCTCGCCAAATATAAGCACTTATATAGTGAAAAGCACTGGCTAATCTTTTTTACACTGCGCTCATTACGGTTTTGTACAACAAACGTCAGCGGTTCGCCGCGGTGAGGGCAACAACATGCGTGTTCTGGTCTTGGGTAGCGGCGTCATCGGTACCGTCAGTGCTTATTACCTGGCCAGGGCCGGGTTTGAGGTGGTGGTGGTCGATCGTCAGCCGGCACCTGCCATGGAAACCAGTTTCGCCAACGCCGGGCAGGTTTCGCCGGGGTATGCCTCGCCTTGGGCTGCGCCGGGCGTACCGCTCAAAGCCATCAAGTGGTTGTTGCAGCGTCACGCGCCATTGGCCATCAAGGCCACCGCCAACATCGATCAGTACTTGTGGATGGCGCAGATGCTGCGCAATTGCACGGCCAGTCGCTATGCCGTCAACAAGGAACGCATGGTGCGCTTGTCCGAATACAGCCGTGACTGCCTCGACGAGTTGCGTGCCGAAACCGGTATCGCCTACGAAGGCCGCAGCCTGGGGACCACACAGTTGTTCCGCACCCAGGCGCAACTCGACGGCGCGGCAAAAGACATCGCGGTGCTGAAAGAGTCGGGTGTGCCGTTCGAAGTGCTCGATCGCGAAGGCATCGCTCGGGTCGAACCGGCCCTGGCCAGCGTGACGGGCATCCTGGCCGGTGCCTTGCGCCTGCCCAACGACCAGACGGGTGACTGCCAGATGTTCACCACGCGCCTGGCAGAAATGGCCACCAAGCTCGGTGTGCAGTTCCGCTTCGACCAGAATATCGAGCGCCTGGATTTTGCCGGTGATCGCGTCAACGGCGTGTGGATCGATGGCAAGCTGGAAACCGCCGACCGCTACGTCCTTGCGCTGGGCAGCTATTCGCCGCAACTGCTCAAGCCCCTCGGGATCCGTGCGCCGGTCTATCCGCTCAAAGGCTATTCCCTGACCGTGCCGATCACCGACCCGGCCATGGCGCCTACCTCGACTATCCTCGATGAAACCTACAAGGTGGCGATCACTCGCTTCGACAACCGCATTCGCGTGGGGGGCATGGCCGAAATCGCCGGTTTTGACCTGTCCCTTAACCCGCGTCGGCGTGAAACCCTGGAGATGATCGTCAACGACCTTTATCCTCGGGGCGGTGATCTGGCCCAGGCCAGTTTCTGGACCGGCTTGCGCCCGACCACCCCGGACGGTACGCCGATCGTGGGGGCCACGCCGTTCAAGAACCTGTTCTTGAACACCGGCCACGGCACGCTCGGTTGGACCATGGCGTGTGGTTCCGGTCGCTTGCTGGCGGATCTGATGGCGAAGAAAAAGCCGCAGATCAGCGCCGAAGGCCTCGATATTTCCCGTTATGGCAGCAAACACCAGGAGTCTGCGAAACATGTCAATCCAGCGCCAGCTCACCAATGACCGCATGAGCCAGGTGGTCGTGCACAACGGCACCGTCTATCTGGCTGGACAGGTCGGCGACGACATGAGCGCCGGTATCGAACAGCAGACCCGCGAAACCCTGGCCAACATCGAACGCCTGCTCGACCTGGCCGGTACCGACAAGAATCGCCTGTTGTCGGTCACGATCTACCTGAAGGACATCGAGGCCCATTTCGAGGGCATGAACGCGGTCTGGGACAAGTGGTTGCCCAAAGGCGTCGCCCCGGCCCGCGCCACCGTGCAGGCCAAACTGTGCGAACCGGACATTCTGATAGAGCTGTCCGTCGTGGCCGCGTTGCCTTGATGCTTTGATGCTTTGATGCTTTGAAAAAGATCCCTCTCCCGGTGCTGTTGGTGGTGCAAGCCGTCAGTCAGCACCGGTTTTTTTATCATTGACCGCCTAGAAGCCTGCCGCCATGCGTCCCGCCCGTGCCCTGATCGATCTTCAAGCCCTGCGTCACAACTACCAATTGGCCCGTGAAGTCACGGGGGCCAAGGCCCTTGCGGTGATCAAGGCCGACGCCTATGGACACGGCGCGGTGCGTTGCGCCGAGGCTTTGCAGGACACGGCGGACGGCTTTGCCGTTGCGTGCATCGAAGAAGCCCTGGAGCTGCGGGCCGCCGGCATTCGCGGGCCGGTGCTGTTGCTGGAAGGTTTCTTCGAAGCCAACGAGCTGGCGCTGATCGTCGAGCATGATTTCTGGTGCGTGGTGCATTCGTTGTGGCAGCTCGAAGCCATCGAGCGGGCGACGCTGAGCAAGCCGATCAACGTCTGGCTCAAGCTCGATTCGGGGATGCATCGCGTCGGGCTGCATCCCGCGGACTACCAGGCGGCCTACCGTCGCCTGCTGGCGAGTGGCAAGGTGGCGAAAATTGTCCTGATGAGCCATTTTGCCCGGGCCGATGAACTGCACGATCCCAGCAGCAACCAGCAACTGGCCGTGTTCGAAGCGGCCCGCCAAGGCCTGGCGGCGCAAATCAGCCTGCGCAACTCCCCGGCGGTCCTGGGCTGGCCACAGATACCGAGCGATTGGGTGCGGCCGGGCATCATGCTGTACGGTGCCACGCCTTTCGACGAGCCCAACGCCTTGGCCTCGCGCCTGCAACCGGTGATGACCCTGGAGTCGAAGATCATCTGCGTGCGTGAGTTGCCGGCTGGCGAGCCGGTAGGCTATGGCGCCCGCTTCGTGACCTCGCAACCGACCCGGGTCGGGGTGGTCGCCATGGGGTATGCCGACGGTTACCCACGCCAGGCACCGACCGGCACGCCCGTGCGGGTGGACGGCCAGCCCAGCCAACTGGTCGGGCGGGTATCGATGGACATGCTGTGTGTCGACTTGACGAATATCCCCCAGGCCGGACTCGGTTCGACCGTGGAGCTATGGGGCAAGAATGTCCTGGCCAGCGACGTGGCGAAATCCGCCGACACGATTCCCTACCAGATTTTCTGCAACCTGCGCCGGGTGCCACGGCTCTACGCTGGGGCCTGAGGCGACACGCAGCCGACCGAAAGTCGTTCCACCGCACAGGATGCGGGTCAAAGTGTTGTAAATACTGAACGCTGTCGCCATGATAACGCTCACTTTCCACACAACTTGATCCCCTGGAGGCTCCAGCATTGGACGTCGGTGAACGACTGCAAGCCATTCGTAAACTCAAAGGCCTGTCCCAGCGTGAACTCGCCAAGCGCGCGGGCGTCACCAACAGCACCATTTCGATGATCGAGAAGAACAGCGTGAGCCCCTCGATCAGCTCGCTGCGCAAGGTCCTTGGCGGGATTCCCATGTCCATGGTCGAGTTCTTCTCGGAGGAAATCCTCCAGGAAAAACCGACCCAGATCGTCTACAAAGCCAATGAACTGATCGACATCTCCGACGGCGCCGTGACCATGAAACTGGTAGGCAGGGCTCATCCGAGCCGGGCGATCGCGTTCCTGAACGAAATCTACCCCCCAGGCGCCGACACCGGCGAGGAGATGCTCACCCATGAGGGTGAAGAGACCGGGATCCTGGTGGAAGGGCGACTGGAACTGGTGGTGGGGGCCGAGACCTTCGTGCTCGAAGCAGGTGACAGCTACTATTTCGAAAGCACCAAGCCACATCGCTTCCGTAATCCGTTCGATGCGCCGGCGCGACTGATCAGCGCAGCCACGCCGGCCAATTTCTAGAAAAAGCGGCGCCGCCCCGTTTGGCAAAGGCGCCCGGGCAATCAACTGTCGCTGCAAACAAGACCCTTACGACTTTGGGGTTGTTTCAGTGTGACGGGCTTACCGCTATACTTGCGCCCGCCTGCAAACCGTGGCCGCAGGCGTGACTAGCCACCATTGAGGGTGTACGCGTGAACCTAATTATGAAAATGCTGGCTGCACCAGCAACCGTATTGGCCCTTTGGGCAGCCAGCGCTCAAGCGGCGCCGACCGACGAAATCGCCAAGCGTCTTGAACCTGTCGGCCAGGTTTGTGTTCAGGGTAAAGAATGCAAGGGCATGGAAGTAGCTGCAGCGGCGGGCGGTGCTGGCGGCGCCAAGGCACCGAAAGAAGTTATTGCAAAGCATTGCAACGCTTGCCACGGTACTGGCCTGCTGGGCGCACCAAAAATTGGTGACAAGGCAGCCTGGAAAGATCGCGCCGACCACCAAGGCGGCCTCGACGGTATCCTGGCCAAGGCCATTACCGGTATCAACTCCATGCCGCCTAAAGGCACCTGCGCCGATTGCTCGGATGACGAGCTCAAGGGCGCTATCAAAGAGATGTCTGGCCTGTAATACGCCAACGTTTCCCGAAAAAGCCGCTTACGAGCGGCTTTTTTGCGCCTACGCTTTTTCCAGGGCTGTTCACCGCAACCAAGTCTCGGCAAGTTCGGTCCTACCCACATTCACGGAATATGCCGGAGGGTCGGATGGTGCAGTTGTGCTCAATCGAACAGGCGGTGGATGAGGTGCTCGAGCGCCTGCCCGCGCACATTCACCTGGGCATGCCCCTGGGGTTGGGCAAACCCAATCTGTTTGCCAACGCGCTGTATCGACGCATCGCACAACTGCCCGAGCGGCAGTTGACGATCTACACCGCCCTGAGCCTTGGCCGGCCAAACTTGGGCGATGGCTTGCAGAAGCGCTTTCTTGAACCGTTTATCGAGCGGGTTTTCGGCGACTACCCTGAGCTGGATTACCTGGCCGACCTGCAGCACGACAGCCTGCCGGCCAACATCCGGGTCGAGCAGTTCTTCATGCAGCCTGGCAGCCTGCTGCACAGTGCGTCGGCCCAGCAGAACTATGTCAGCAGCAATTACAGTCATGCGGCTCGGGACATCAACGCCGCAGGGCTGAACCTCATTGCCCAACTGGTGGCGAGCGACCCACGGCACCCGGACCGCCTGAGCCTGAGCTGCAACCCGGACATCACCCTGGACCTGCTCCCGATGATCGCCAAGCGGCGGGCGGAGGGGGAGACCATTCTCTTGGTCGGCCAGGTGCACAACGACTTGCCCTACATGCCCGGCGACGCGGAGATCGGCATCGACGGTTTTGACCTGTTGATCGACGAGAAAGACAGCCACACCTTGTTCTCCACGCCGAACATGCCGGTGGGTTTCCAGGACCACCTGATCGGCCTGCACGCCAGCACCCTGGTGCGCGACGGCGGCACGTTGCAGATCGGCATCGGCGCCATGGGCGATGCGTTGACGGCGGCGCTGTTGGCGCGCCAGGCCGACAATGCCGGTTACCAGGCGCTGCTGGCGGACTTGAACCTCAGCCAGTGGGCGCAACTGATCGAGCGCGAGGGCGGGGTCGAGCCGTTTGCCAAAGGGCTGTACGGTTGCAGTGAAATGTTCGTCAACGGTTTGCTAGTGCTAGCGGAGGCCGGCATCGTCCGGCGCAAGGTCTACCCCGACGAGCCGACCCAGGCGCAGGCGAATGCCGGCACCCTCGACGAAGCGGCGCAAGCGGACGGCATTTGCGTGCATGGCGGTTTTTTTCTCGGGCCGCGCAGTTTCTACCAGCGCCTGCGCGAGTTGCCGCAGGACCGGCTGCTGGAATTCAACATGACCCGCATCAGCTATATCAACGAACTGTATGGCCAGGAACGCCTCAAGCGCCTGCAACGGCTCGATGCGCGGTTCGTCAACACGGTGTTCACCATGACCCTGCTGGGCGCCGGGGTGGCGGATCAGCTGGAAGACGGGCGGGTGCTCAGCGGCGTGGGCGGGCAGTACAACTTCGTTGCCCAGGGCCATGCGCTGGAGGGCGGGCGGTCGATCCTGCTGTTGCGCAGCTGGCGTGAGGCGGGGGGCGAAATCAGTTCGAACATCGTCTGGGAGTATGGCCATTGCACGATTCCCCGACACCTGCGCGACATCGTGGTGACCGAATACGGCATCGCCGACCTGCGCGGCAAGACCGATGCGGCGGTGATCGAGGCGTTGCTGAACATCAGTGACTCGCGCTTCCAGCCAGGCTTGATCGAGCAGGCGAAAAGTGCCGGCAAGTTGCCTCGGGATTTCTGCCTGGATCCGCGCTTCGCCGATAACACATCGGAGCGTTTGCAGGCGATCCAGGCGCGGCATCCGAACCTGTTTCCCGAATACCCGCTGGGCTGCGATTTCGATGGAGTAGAGCGGGACTTGTTGCGGGCGCTGAACTGGCTCAAGAGCAAGTTCAAGCTCACCGAGATCCTGGAATTGGGCAAGGCCGCGCTCGATGCACCGGAACCTGCGGCGTTCGCCGCGCACCTGGAGCGGATGCAGTTGGCCAGCCCTGAAGGGTTGAAGGAGGAGTTGTTCCAGCGGCTGTTGCTGGCGGGGCTTCAGGCGACTGCGATCCAATGATCTGACACACAACCCTTGTGGGAGCGGGCTCGCTTCCACAAGGAGAAGATTGGTGGTGATCAGTCGATAAAGGTCACAACCCCACCCGCCAGGGACTTCACCCGGGCCAGCGACTCGACGCGATACCCCTGGGCATCCAGCTCCGCGCGACCGCCCTGGAAGGACTTCTCAATCACGATCCCCAGCCCGGCCACGGTGGCGCCAGCCTGCTTGATGATGGAGATCAGCGCCTGGGAGGCTTTGCCGTTGGCCAGGAAGTCATCGATGATCAGCACCCGATCACTGCTGGTCAGGTGGCGCGGGCTGATGGCGACGGTGCTCTCGGTCTTTTTGGTGAACGAATACACGGTGGCCGACAGCAGGTTTTCCGTCAGGGTCAGGGACTGCTGCTTGCGGGCGAAAATGACCGGTACGCCAAGGTTCAGGCCGGTCATGATCGCCGGCGCGATGCCCGAAGCTTCGATGGTGACGATCTTGGTGATGCCCGAATCCTTGAACAGCGCGGCGAATTCGTCGCCGATCTGCTTCATCAACTGCGGGTCGATCTGGTGATTGAGAAAAGCGTCGACCTTGAGGACCTGGTCGGACAGTACGATGCCTAGCTCACGGATTTTCTGGTGCAGGGCTTCCATGAAGCCTCCTCCAATGGCGCCGACAGCGCCTAAGGTCGATAAAAGTAGTCGATTCTAACGCTTGAGCATCGCACGTATATCGGCCAGGGCACTGTTGCCGCGAACGGCCTTGACCTCGGTCGGTGTGTCGTCGTTGCCTTCCCAGGCGAGGTCGTCGGGCGGCAGCTCATCGAGAAAACGGCTGGGTGCGCAGTCGATCACCTCGCCGTATTGCTTGCGCTTGGCGGCGAACGTGAAGGCCAGCGTCTGGCGGGCCCGGGTGATGCCGACATAAGCCAGGCGCCGTTCCTCTTCGATGGTGTCGGCCTCGATACTGGAGCGGTGCGGGAGGATTTCTTCCTCCATGCCCATGATGAACACGTAGGGAAATTCCAGGCCCTTGGACGCGTGGAGGGTCATCATCTGCACGCCTTCGGCGCCGTCTTCCTCTTCCTGCTGGCGTTCGAGCATGTCCCGCAGCACGAGTTTGCCGATGGCATCCTCGACGGTCATGTCGCCGTCCTCGTCTTTTTCCAGGGTGTTCTTCAGCGCCTCGATCAGGAACCAGACGTTACTCATGCGGTAATCGGCGGCCTTGTCGCTGGAGCTGTTGGTGCGCAGCCAATTTTCGTAGTCGATGTCCATGACCATGCTGCGCAGTGCCGAGATCGGGTCTTCCCCGGCGCACTGTTCACGAACCTTGTCCATGAAACGCTTGAAGCGTGCCAGGCGGTCGGTGAAACGGCTGTCCAGGTGCTCGCCCAGGCCGATCTCGTCGGTGGCGGCGTACATCGAAATCTTGCGCTCGGTGGCGTAGTTGCCGAGTTTTTCCAGGGTGGTCGAGCCGATTTCCCGGCGTGGGACGTTGATCACCCGCAGGAAGGCGTTGTCGTCGTCCGGGTTCACGATCAGGCGGAAATAGGCCATCAGGTCCTTCACTTCCTGACGGCCGAAAAAGCTGTTGCCCCCCGACAGGCGATAGGGAACCTGGTGGTGCTGCAATTTCAGCTCGATCAGCTTGGCCTGGTAGTTGCCGCGGTACAGGATCGCAAAGTCGCTGTACGGCCGGTCGGTGCGCAGGTGCAGGCTGAGGATTTCCATGGCCACGCGCTCGGCTTCGGCGTCTTCGTTGCGGCAGCGGATCACCCGGATCTCGTCGCCGTGGCCCATCTCGCTCCACAGTTGTTTTTCGAACTCGTGGGGGTTGTTGGAAATCAGCACGTTGGCGCAGCGCAGGATGCGGCTGGTGGAGCGATAGTTTTGCTCCAGCATCACCACTTTGAGCGACGGGTAGTCTTCCTTGAGCAACATCAGGTTTTCCGGCCGCGCGCCGCGCCAGGCGTAGATCGACTGGTCGTCGTCGCCCACTACGGTGAACTGGTTGCGTTTGCCGATCAGCAGTTTCACCAGCAGATACTGGCTGGCGTTGGTGTCCTGATATTCGTCCACCAGCAGGTAACGAACCTTGTTCTGCCATTTTTCCAGAATGTCGGCGTGTTCCTGGAACAGCTTGACCGGCAGCAGGATCAGATCGTCGAAGTCCACCGCGTTGAACGCCTTGAGCGTGCGCTGGTAGTGGGTGTAGACAATGGCGGCGGTCTGTTCCTTGGGGTTGCGGGCGTTCTCCAGGGCCTCGGCGGGCAGCACCAGGTCGTTTTTCCAGGCGCCGATCATGTTCTTGATCTCGTCGACGCCGTCATCGCCCGCGTATTCCTTCTGCATGATGTCGGTCATCAGGGCCTTGACGTCGGTCTCGTCGAAGATCGAGAAGCCCGGCTTGTAGCCCAGCCGCGCATGTTCCTTGCGGATGATGTTCAGGCCCAGGTTGTGGAAGGTGCAGACCGTCAGGCCGCGACCCTCACCGGCGCGCAGCAGGCCGCCGACCCGTTCCTTCATTTCCCGGGCGGCCTTGTTGGTGAAGGTCATGGCCACAATGTATTGGGCGCGGATGCCACAGTTCTGGATCAGGTGCGCGATCTTGCGGGTGATCACGCTGGTCTTGCCGGAGCCTGCGCCGGCGAGCACCAAAAGTGGGCCGCCGACATAGTTCACGGCTTCTTGCTGCCGGGGATTGAGTCGGGACATGACAGGGTCAGGGAGTCGTCTGCGAAATGGGCCGGCATTTTAACAGGCTCAGAGAATTGTGCTGCGCTGTCCGACTTGTGACGTAGCACAAGCATTGTCATTTGCCGCCCGTGCCGGTTTCACGCAGGATATGGCAGCGAATCTGCGTCTAACGTACGACTTCAACCGAAAATAGAACCGCCGTTGGCAAGTGCTTGAGAACCATTGGCATTGGTCATTGCTCGTCGGCAGGTCATAATGCCGCGCGCCCAACCACCTTGCAGAGTCTAGGGAGTCAGCTTGTCTACGCCTGTCGAACCCTTGCGTTTGCTGTTATTGGCCGAAGAGCCAGAGTGGTCGGCCATCTTGCGCGAGTGCCTGGCGCCCTTGGGGCCTGCAGTCGTGTTGATCAGTGCTCCGAGCTGGGAGTCGGTCAGCAGCCTGTTCGAGGATAACCGCAACGCAGTACTACTGACCGTCATGGCCCTGCAACCGGCACCGGGCCGATGCTCCCTGCCGACTATCCTGTTGCTTGAGCACGAGCCTGCGGTCGCTCCCGACGGCGTCAGCGACTGGCTGGTGCGTGACCTGCTCGACAGTGCGACCCTGCGTCGTTGCCTGCGCCATGTGCGCGAGCGCGGTGTACTGGAGAACACCTTGCAGCGTCTCGCCGAGCAGGATCCGCTGACCGGCATCGCCAATCGCCAGGGTTTCCAGACGCTGCTGACGGCGCGCCTGGCGGAAAACGACGGCCGTGGCATAGCGCTCGGGCACCTGGACCTGGACAACTTCCGGCACGCCAATGACGCCCTCGGTCACCAGGCCGGCGACCGCTTGATCCTGCAAGTGGTGTCACGGCTCAAGGGGGCGCTCGAAGCCGGGGATCAACTGGCGCGATTGGGCAGCGACGAATTCGCCTTGCTGATCGACACCCGCCGCGCGCCGCAGCGGGCCGAGTGGATGGCCGAGCGTATCATCGAGGCCATGGCCGAACCTTATTGGGTGGACGGTGAAAGCCTGCTGATCGGTTGCAGCCTGGGCGTCGCCCATGCACGTGCCCAGGCCGGCGCCGACCCGCTGATGTGGCACGCCCACATCGCCATGCAGCAGGCCAAGAGCACACAAGGCTGTACCTTTCACATCTTCAACGAGCGGATCAACCGCAATGCCCGTAGCCTCGCCGACCTGGAAAGCGAGTTGCGCCGGGCGCTGCGCCGTGACGAACTGGAATTGCATTACCAGCCCCGGCTGAGCCTCGATGGCGCCCGCATCGTCGGCCTCGAAGCCCTGGTGCGCTGGCGTCACGGTGAACGTGGCTTGCTGCCGCCCAGCGAATTCGTACCGCTGGCCGAACAGAGCGGCCTGATCGTGCCGCTGGGCTACTGGGTGATTTCCCGGGCGCTGCGGGACATGCAAGCCTTGCGTGAGCGGGGGCTGGCGCCGCTGCACATGGCGGTCAACCTGTCGTTCCGGCAGTTCCAGGACAGCCAGTTACTGCCGACCCTGAGCCGGCTGATCGCCGAGCGGGGTGTCGAGGCCCAGTGGCTGGAATTCGAACTCACCGAAACCGCCGTCATGCGCCGCAGCGAACTGGTCAAGCAGACCATGGACGCCCTGGGGCGCCTGGGCGTGCGCTTTTCCCTGGATGACTTCGGCACCGGGTTCTCGTCGTTCGTGCACCTCAACAGCCTGCCGATTGCTTTGCTCAAGATCGACAAAAGCTTCGTCGGCGGCATGGAGCTGCGCGAAGAGAACCGCCAGTTGGTGCACGCCATGATCAACCTGGCCCATAACCTCAACCTGGAAGTGGTGGCCGAAGGCGTGGAAACCCACGAACAACTGGATTTGCTGCGCGGCTTCGGCTGCGACCAGGTGCAGGGCTTCTTGATCAGCAAACCGTTGCCGTTGCCGGAGTTGGTTGAGTACCTGACGTTCGAAGGTGATCAGCAATCCATGCGCGAAATCGTGGCCTGACAGAAACCTTGTGGGAAGTGAGCCCTGTGGGAGTTTGCTCCCACAGACTCTTTGCTCCCACAGGGGGATCACTTGGCCTGGACAGCCTCGAAACTCGACTGCCCCGGTTCGCTGCGGATCATCCGCTTCATTTTCCATTCAAACGCCAGCGTCAGGCTCACTGCCGCGCAGGCCAGCCCCAGGGCCAGGCCCCACCAGACGCCGGTCGGCCCCCAGTGGAGGTGAAAAGCCATCCACCACGCGGAGGGCGCGCCAATCAGCCAATAGCAGCCCAGGCCCACCAGGAAGGTGGTCTTGGCATCCTTGAGCCCGCGGATGCAGCCCATGGCGATGGTTTGCGTGCCGTCGAACAGCTCGAACCAGGCCGCCACGGCCAGCAGGCTCACGGCCAGGTTGATCACTTCCCTGAACGCCGGGTCGTTGTGGTCCAGGAACAGACCGACCAAGGCATGCGGCAGCAGCCAGAAGACCATGGCGAACGTCAGCATCGCGGCTGCACCAAAACCGATGCCGACGCGCCCGGCCAGTCGTGCCATCTGCAATTGTCCGGCACCGTAGTGCTGGCCGATGCGCATGGTGATGGCGTAGGACATCCCCGCCGGCACCATGAACGCCACCGAGACAATCTGCAGGGCGATCTGGTGGGCCGCCAACGGTGTGCTGCCCATGGTGCCCATGCACAGCGCGGCGAACGCGAACAAGCCGACTTCCACGGCATAGGTGCCGCCGATCGGCAGGCCCAGGCGCCACAGTTCCTGGAGGTATTGGCGATTGGGCTGCAACAGGCCGGCCAGCAATGGATAAGCCTTGTAGACCGGGTGCCGGTGAATGTGCCAGGCCAGCGCCAGGGCCATGCAGTTGGCGACGATGGCCGTGACCAGGCCGATCCCCATCAAGCCCAGTTTCGGCAGGCCGAACAGACCGGTGATGAGCGCATAGTTGAGCAGGAAGTTGGCCACCGTGCCGCCGAGGCTGATCACCATGACCGGTGTGGCCCGGCCGATGGCGCTGGTAAAACCGCGCAGGGCCATGAAGCTCAGGTAGCCGGGCAGGGCGAACGGCAGCGCCAGCAGGAACTGTCCGGCGGACAGCACGTTGCTCTCGGTCTGGCCGAACATCAGCAGCACCGGCTTGAGGTTCCACAGCAGCAACCCGGCCATCAGCGCCATCAACCAGGCCAGCCACAACCCGGCCTGGGTCAGCCGGGTGGCGCCCTCGGTGTCGCCCGCACCATGACGGATCGCCACCAGGGTACCCACCGCTGCGATGACGCCGATGCAGAAGATCGAGACGAACGAGTAGCTGGCCGCCCCCAGCCCGCCGCCCGCCAGGGCTTCGGGACTCAGACGAGCCATCATCACGGTGTCGGTCAACACCATCAGCATGTGCGCCAACTGCGAAGCGATCAGCGGTCCCGCCAGCCGCAGGATGGCCCAGAGTTCAATACGCACCGGATGCCGCATGATCATCACGCTCCAAGTTCGAACAAGGCAGTAAAGCAACGATTCTCGGCGTCCCTCGCGGTTTGCACAAAAGGATAAAAAAGATCCCTGGCATGATTAAAACTCATGCAAGGGCAGTTTCTGGTAGGGTTTGCCAACAGGTCATAGGAGCTTTGCCCATGTCGCGTCGTCTTCCTCCTCTTTATGCGTTGCGGGCGTTCGAAGCGGCGGCACGGTACAGCTCGTTCACCCGGGCGGCCGAAGAACTGTCGATTACCCAGAGCGCAGTCAGCCGGCACATTCGCACGCTGGAAGAGCACTTCGCTTGTCGGTTGTTCCAGCGCAGCGGGCGTCATTTGCAGTTGACCGAGGCGGCGCGGTTACTGCTGCCGGGTGTGCGCGAAGGCTTCATGGCGCTGGAGCGGGCCTGCCATACCTTGCATGGCGAGGATGGCATCCTGCGCATGAAAGCCCCCTCGACCCTGACCATGCGCTGGTTGCTGGCGCGGCTCAGTCGCTTCCGGCATCTACAGCCGGGCAATGAGGTGCAACTGACCAGCGCCTGGATGGACGTCGACTCGGTGGATTTCAATACCGAGCCTTTCGATTGCGCGGTACTGCTGAGCAACGGGCATTTCCCAGCCGATTGGGAGGCCAGCTTGCTGTTTTCCGAGGAACTGATCCCGGTCGGTGCGCCAAGCCTGTTGAGCGAACCGCCCTGGGACGTTGAGCGGTTGGCCAGCACCGAGCTGTTGCACCCCACGCCGGACCGCCGGGACTGGCGCAAGTGGTTGGAGTGCATGGGGTTGGCCGACCAGGTCTCGCTCAAGGGCGGGCAGGTGTTCGACACGCTGGAGTTGGGCATGATCGCGGCGGCGCGGGGCTATGGCGTGTCCATGGGCGACCTGCTGATGGTGGCTGAAGACGTGGCCCAGGACCGCCTGAGCCTGCCATGGCCGACGGCCGTTGCCAGCGGCGAGCACTATTATCTGGTCTGGCCGAAAACCCGTCCTGGAGGTGAACGTTTGCGTCGTCTGAGCGACTTCCTCCAAAGCGAGGTCAAGGCCATGCAACTGCCTGCCGTGGAGCGTCTTGGCTGAATCGTTGAAGCTTGCGTGATAGCCACTTGATATTATTCCTTCCAGAATGCTCAAGTATTCGACTTTGCCGCCGAATCGGTGAGATGGAACCCTCGTTCAGAAAGGGCTTATCACACCTCACCGAATACAATGCCGAGCGTGCGACGTGATCAGAATGATCCGGTCTCTCGGCCAGGAGCCGTCATGTCTCAACCCCGTGCCCGGATCGCCTCACAGCTAGGCCTTGCCCTCGCCGTGATTCTGGCGGTCGTCATCACCGGCAGTACCGTCTTCGCCTTGCGCTCGCTGGACGCTGCCAACCTTGCCACCCGTGAAGAACATCTGGCCAGCGAAGCGCGCCTGATGGCCGATCAGCTCAATACCTTCCACGGCACCCTGCGTGAAAGCACCCAGCGCTTGAGCGGCCTGTTTGAGAAACGCTTCAGCGCAGGCTTGCAAGTGCATGCCGATCAACCGATCGCGGTGGCGGGCGTGCAGGCCCCGAGCCTGACCCTGGGCAGCGAAGTGCTGAACAACAACTTCGACGAAGTGGACGAGTTCAGGCAAATGACGGCGGGTGTGGCGACGGTGTTCGTGCGCAGCGGCGATGACTTCATCCGCGTCAGCACGTCCTTGACCAAGCAGGACGGTACGCGAGCCATCGGCACCTTGCTCGATCGGGCTGGGCCTGCTTATGCGCCGGTGATGTCCGGCCAGAGCTACATCGGTCGCGCCTTGCTCTTTGGGCGTTACTACATGTCGCAGTACACGCCGGTACGCGACAGCGGCGGTAAGGTCATTGCCGTGTTGTACGTAGGATTCGATTACACCGATGCGCAGAATGCGCAGTTCGAGAACCTCAAGCGCTTCCGCATTGGCCAGACTGGTTCGCTGGCCTTGCTGGATGAGCAGAACAAATGGCTGGTGCCGCCGGCGGGTGTCCAGGCCCTGGACCAAGCGAGCAAGACCATCGTCGACTTGGCCAGGAAGCCAGGCAAGGGTGCGTTCTGGAGCGACACCGCCGAAGACTTCTACAGCGTTGCCGTGCCGTTCGAAGGCGGGCCGTGGGCGGTGGTGGCGAGCATGCCGAGGGCCGAGATCAGCGCGGTGACCTGGAGCGTGGGCACTCAATTGGCTATCGGCAGTCTGTTGGCGATGCTGCTGGCGGTGGGGGCCGCGATGTGGCTGTTGCGCAGCAAACTGGCACCGCTGGGAGACCTGGTGCGCCAGGCCGAAGCGCTGGGTGCCGGCGACTTGAGCGTGCGCCTGGATGTGTCGAGTCATGACGAGATCGGCCAACTGGCCCGGGCTTTCAACCAGATGAGCCAGGCCCTGTCGACCATGGTCGAGCACATCCGCAAGGCGTCCCAGGAAGTCAGCAGCCGTGCCCAGGCCCTGTCCGGGTTGTCCAGCGGCGCCTATGAAGGCATGGAGCAGCAGTCCGGCGAAATCACCAGCATGGCCGGCGCGGTGGAAGAGTTCAGTGCCACCTCGTTGGACATTGCCGACAACATGGGCAACACCCAGCGCCTGGCCCAGGAAAACGCCCAGCAAACCCAGATCGGTCGTACCTCGATGGGTGAAGCTTCGGCATCTCTGGAGCAGATTGCCGGCTCGCTGAACAGCACCGCCAAGGTCATCAACACCTTGGGCCAACGTTCCCAGGAAATCGGTGGCATTGTCGGCGTCATCACCTCCATCGCCGAGCAAACCAACCTGCTGGCCCTGAACGCGGCCATCGAAGCCGCCCGCGCGGGCGAGCAGGGCCGTGGGTTTGCCGTGGTCGCCGATGAAGTTCGTAGCCTGGCATCGCGTACCCGTCAGGCCACTGATGAAATTTCCGGCATGATCAACAGCATCCAGCAGGAAACCGGCAATGCCATCAGCACCATGGAACAGGGCAACCTGTTGATGCAGGAAGGCCTGTCGCGCAACGCCAACGTGGCCTCGGCCCTGGCGCGTATCGACGAACAAAGCCGCTCGGCCGGGCATCAATTCGCGGCGATCACCACCGCCACCCAGGAACAAAGCAGCACCGCGACATTGCTCAGCAGCAACCTGCAAAGCATTGCCATGGCCAACAGCGAACAACGCGAAGTGGTCTCGAACCTGGCGATCACCGCCAAGGAACTGGAAAAACTCGCCCAGGACCTGCGCCAAGAGGTTGACCGGTTCCGCTGAGGCGTCTTGCATCGCTGCCGCCTGCTCGCTTCCCAGTCTCCTGTGGGGGCGAGCTTGCTCTCGCTCGGCCGGTCCGACGCCTTGGGCGCAGCCGTCGCGAAACCAGGCAGTGCGGTTTACCTGAAACAATGCAGGGGCCTGCTTCGCAGGCCAGCGGGAGCAAGCTCCCTCGCCACAGGGGACTGTGCTCTCAAAAAAATCCCGACCGCGTGTTCATTCCTTTTTAGGAATTTGCAGTTTTTAGGCTTGCTGAAACGTTTCTTCAAGTCTATAAAACCCGCACAACTCCAAGAAAGGTCGCCTCCATGACTCCTCTCAAACTCCTCGTTACCCTTGGCGCCCTGGGCGCTGCCTCCCATGCCTTGGCGTGGGACTACGTTCTGCTCGACACCGATAAAGCCGCGCAACCCTGGCAAATCACCAGCCAGCAACTCGGCGTGAAAACCGACAAGCCCTTTTCCGTGACGATGCGCACGCTGCATGGTGGGCGACAGGAGGGCGTCAGCATCGTCGACATCGACAACGGCACCCTGAAGCTTTCCGTCGTGCCCACCCGTGGGATGAACGTATTGCAGGCGTCGGTCGGGAACGTGCGCATGGGCTGGGATTCTCCGGTCAAGGAAGTGGTCAATCCGGCGTTCATCGAGCTCAACGGTCGTGGTGGCCTGGGCTGGCTTGAAGGGTTCAACGAACTGGTGACCCGCTGCGGTTACGAATGGGTTGGTCATCCCGGCATGGACAACGGCGAGCTGCTGACCTTGCATGGTCGCGCGGCCAACATCCCGGCCAACAAGGTCACCCTGCACATCGATGA
Source organism: Pseudomonas sp. FG6 (assembly GCF_057809015.1). Taxonomy (NCBI): domain Bacteria; kingdom Pseudomonadati; phylum Pseudomonadota; class Gammaproteobacteria; order Pseudomonadales; family Pseudomonadaceae; genus Pseudomonas; species Pseudomonas sp. FG6. The sequence continues at coordinate 88,726 of NZ_JBMDJD010000013.1, read as the reverse complement.
AAAGCCGCCGTACGCCATTACCCTGCGGGGCGAACTGAAGGAGCAGGCCTTCAAGAAGGTCGACTTCTCGGTACAGACCGAGCTGGTCACCGAGCCCGGCAGCGTGACCTTCGCGCTCAACGATACGCTGACCAACAACGGCGACTATCCGAAGGAATACCAGGCGCTCTACCACAGCAACTTCAGCACGCCATTCCTGGAGCAAGGCGCTCGCTTCGCCGCGCCGGTCAAGCAGGTCTCGCCGTTCAACGACAAGGCCAAGGGTGATCTGCACGATTGGCAGACCTACCGGGCCCCCACCAAGGATTACGACGAGACCGTCTATAACGTCGTGCCGTACGCCGATGCCAAGGGCGACACACTGACGGTGCTGCACAACAAGGCTGGTAGCCTCGGTGTGTCGGTGGGCTTCAACACTCGCACGCTGCCTGTGTTCTCCCTGTGGAAAAACACCGACACCCAAGGCCAGGGCTACGTGACCGGGCTGGAACCGGGCACCAGTTTTTCCTACAACCGTCACTACCAACGGCCGCTGGGCCTGGTGCCGACCATCGCGCCGAAAGAGCACAAGCAGTTCTTGATCCACTACAGCCTGCTGGCGGACAAGGGCGCTGTGGATAACGCACTCAAGCGCATCGATGCCATCCAGAACGGGCAAAAAACCGAGGTGCGTGAAACACCGTTGGTGGACCTGACCAAGCCTTGAGGCGCCTCACGGTGTAGCAGGCCGATACTGCAAGGCTTCGGCCAGGTGTTCGCGCCGGATCGGCCCCGCTTGCTCAAGGTCCGCAAGCGTCCTGGCGACCTTGAGCAAGCGATGGGCGGCGCGCAGCGACAGGGTCAATCGTTCGCAGGCAGTTTCCAGCCAGGCTTCGTCGGTTGTGGATAACTTGCAGTGTTGACGCAACCCCGGCAGATCGAGGAAGGCGTTGGCACATCGCTGGCGTTTGTGCTGGCGTTCCCGTGCCTCGGCCACCTGCCCGGCGACCGTGGCGGTATCGTCCCCGGTGTGGCCTTTGGGGTTCAACGCCGTGGCTTCCCGGGCGACGGTCAGGTGCAGGTCGATGCGGTCCAGCAGCGGGCCGGAGAGTTTGTTGCGGTAGCGCTGCACCATGTCCGGCGTGCAGGAACAACGACCGCTGGGGTCGCCCAGGTAACCACAAGGGCAAGGATTCATCGCCGCCACCAACTGGAAGCGCGCCGGGAAGCGTACCCGGTCGCGGGCGCGGGAAACCACGATGTGTCCAGACTCCAGCGGTTCCCTCAGCACTTCCAGCACCTTGCGGTCGAACTCCGGCAGTTCGTCCAGAAACAGCACCCCGTGGTGGGCGAGGGTGATCTCCCCCGGCTGCGGTTTTGACCCGCCGCCCACCAGCGCCGGGCCGGAGGCCGAATGGTGGGGCTGGCGAAACGGACGCTGCGGCCAGTGGCTCAACGGCATGCAGCTGGCGACGGATTGAATAGCCGCGACCTCCAGGGCCTCGCTCTCCGCCAGCGGTGGCAGCAGACCCGGCAGGCGACTCGCCAGCAAGGTCTTGCCGGTGCCCGGTGGTCCGCTGAACAACAGGTTGTGCGCCCCCGCCGCGGCAATGAGCAATGCGCGCTTGGCCGCCGATTGGCCCTGTACTTCGTTGAGGTCCGGATAGGGCTTGGCCGCATGAATCAGGCCGTCGGAAATGTAGGGTTCAACCGGCGTATGGCCGTTGAAGTGCGCCACCGCTTGCAGCAAATGATCCACCGCGATCACCTTCAATCCCGACGCCAGGCACGCCTCCTCGGCATTCGCCCGCGGCACCACCAGCGTGCGCCCGGCCTTTCGGGCCGCCAGCGCCGCCGGCAATACCCCGCGTACCGGTCGCACGGCGCCGGACAGTGCCAGCTCACCCAGGCATTCCACGTCATCCAGGGTCAAGGTCGGCACCTGCACACTGGCCGAGAGAATCCCCAAGGCAATCGCCAGATCGAAGCGCCCGCCGTCCTTGGGCAGGTCCGCCGGGGCCAGGTTCAAGGTGATCCGCCGCGCCGGAAACTGCAGCCCCGAATTGATGATCGCGCTGCGCACCCGGTCCTTGCTTTCCTTTACCGCCGCCTCCGGCAAACCCACCATCGTCAGTGACGGCAAGCCATTGGCCAGGTGGACTTCAACGGTCACGGCAGGCGCCTCGACCCCGACTTGGGCGCGGCTGTGGACGATGGCGAGCGACATGGAGCGTTCCTTGGCTGAATGAGGGTGCCGCGTCCTGCGGCCCTTGAAGGGTAGTCGGGGTGCGGTGTCCCGGCGGCTTCATCGACGGGGCAAATCTTCGCAGGATGTTGCCACCGTGGCGGGGCAGGCCGGTGATTGGCCTTCCGGCGGGTCGAAAGGGTGCCACCCAACCCTCTGCTAAGCTGGAATCTGTCCCGTCGATGCTGGGCGGGCGCCACGGCACAGCGAGGAAGTGGCCATGAGCGATCTGCTGGCTCTGTTAACCGACAACCGCTTCATGCCCCACGGGCACTGCTTCATGTGGCGGCCGGATCTGCTGTGGACCAATGTGATCGCGGATGGCTTGATTGCCCTGAGCTACGTCTCCATTCCGTTTACGCTCCTGTACTTTATCCACAAGCGCAAGGACGTGCCGTTCGACTGGATGCTGGCGGCCTTCGGCGTCTTCATCCTGGCCTGCGGCACCAGCCATGTGATGGAGATCCTGACGATCTGGCAGCCATATTACTGGCTGTCGGCGCTGGTCAAGGTGATCACGGCGATGGCTTCGGTCGTTACCGCCATCCTCCTGATCCGGCTGGTGCCTGCGGCGTTGAAGATCCCGAGTCCGCAGCAAATGGCCCGGGTCAACGACGAGTTGCGCGAGGCGCAGGCCGAGTTGGTCACCACGGCGCGCCGGGCGGGCATGGCGGAAATCGCCACCAACGTGCTGCACAACGTGGGCAATGTGCTCAATAGCGTCAATGTCTCCGCCCAGGTCCTGACTGAAAAAATACACACATCCAAGGGACCGGGAGTCGCCAAGGCTGTCCAGTTGATGAAGGCGCACCCCGATGATCTCGGCGACTTCATCAGCAGTGATCCAAGAGGTCGTGCATTACCGGACTATCTCGACAAACTGGCCGAGGCGCTGGCGATCGAGCAGCAGGGCATGATCGCCGAGCTGGCGCAGTTGACCCGCCGGATCGACCATATCAAGGAGATCGTCGCGACCCAGCAATCCTATGCCGGCAACTCCAGCGTGCTGGAACCGGGTTCGCTACCGGACCTGCTGGAGGACGTCGTGCGCATTTGCGATACGTCCCTGGCCCGACAGCAGGTGACGCTGGTCAAGGAGTTCAGCGCCGTCCCGACGATCCCATTGGACAAGCACAAGGTGCTGCAGATTCTGGTCAATCTGATCAACAACGCCCGGCAGGCACTGGAGTCCGGGGCCGGGAAGCCGGCGCGGATTACCTTGCGCCTGAAATCCACTGACGATGAACGGGTGCGGATCGAGGTCGAGGACAATGGTGAGGGGATCACCCCGGACAACCTTGTACGGGTGTTCGAGCACGGTTTCACCACTCGCCCTGATGGCCATGGCTTTGGCCTGCACAGCTGTATTCTGGCCGCCCACGAAATGGGTGGCGAGCTCACGGTACAGAGCGCGGGGCCGGGACGGGGGGCGTTATTTGCCCTCGAGCTGCCGATTGAATTGCATCAGGAGCAAGCCCTGCGGGCCATGGGGCATTGAGCAGGCTGCGGGCAAGGATTTCGACGCATTTTCGTTGAATAATCCAAGAGGTCATGCGATTGCCTGCATGGTGGTCACTATTTCCCGTGATTAGCATTCCTTGATAAACGTGGCAAAGGGCCATTGTTTCGCGAAGGTCCGCTGATGAACTGGCTCAACGATGCAAATTTTTCCACCAAACTGATCTCCTCGTTTTTCCTTTGCTCCCTGATCACGCTCGCCGTGGGCATGCTGGGCATCAGCGGGGTTTCCGTGCTGTCGGCGCGCTTGCAGATGGTGTTCAACAACAACCTGGTCTCGGTGGCCAATACGGCGCAGACCAAAACCAAGGCGGTCGGTCAGACGCGAGACATGTATCGGCTCTACGTCGCCACCGCCGGTAATGCTCCGCAAAGCGTGAAGGATGAATTCCTTGCCTCGATGAAAGCCAACCAGTTGGCCAGCGAGCAGGCTTTTGCCGAGTATCGCAAAGGGCCGTTGGCCGAAGATGAGCGCATGGCCGGTGACCAGGTGGCGCGTGATTGGCCGGTCTACCAGGCCATGGTGCAGCAATACCTGGCGCTGATGGCGGCGGGGGACCTGGAAAATGGCCGCATTCTGCTGCTGGGTGACTTGCAGAAAACCTATCGCAAGGTCATGGACCAGTTGACCATCATGATCGACTCCAATGACCGTCAGATCAGCGAAGGCGCCAAGGCCGCCGTACAGCAGGAAGCATCGGCCAGGACGGTGTTGTACAGCGGTATCGTCATTGCGTTTATCGCGGCTCTGGCTCTTGGCCTGTTTATCAGCCGCTTGATCAGTCGACCCATTGCCACGGCGCTCGCCTGCGCGCAGCGCATTGCCCAAGGCGACCTGACCCAGCACATCACCAGCAGCCGTCGCGACGAAGCGGGTCAATTGCTCAAGGCCTTGGGTGACATGCAGGGCAGCTTGAAAAACACCCTTCAGCAGATCGCCAGTGCTTCGGACCAATTGGCTTCCGCGGCCGAGGAGCTGACGGCGGTGACCGACGATGGCAGTCGAGCCCTGACGCGGCAGAACGACGAAATCCAGCAGGCGGCCACGGCAGTGACCGAGATGACATCAGCGGTCGAGGAAGTGGCTCGCAACGCGGTTTCCACCTCGCAGGCTTCGCAATCGACCAGTTCCCGAGCCAGCGATGGGCGCGATCAAGCCCGCAGCGCGGTGCAGGCGATCGATCATGCCACCCAGGAAATCACGTCCTCCACCGGCCTGGTCAGGGATCTGGCCGTGCAGGTCCGTGATATTGGCAAGGTGCTGGATGTGATTCGCGGGATTGCCGAGCAAACCAATCTGTTGGCGCTCAATGCCGCCATCGAGGCCGCCCGGGCGGGGGAGCAGGGGCGTGGTTTTGCGGTGGTCGCCGATGAAGTTCGCGCCCTGGCGGCCCGCACCCAGGCGTCCACGGGGGAAATCGAGGGCATGATCCATGCGGTGCAGAACCGCGCAGACGGTGCGGTCGATGCCATGGGCAGGAGCCAGGCGCTGGTGACCGAGACCCAAAGTCTGGCCCGCGCCACCGGCGAGGCCTTGGAGCTGATCGCCGACGGCATCTCGCAGATCAATGACCGTAACCTGGTGATTGCCACGGCGTCCGAAGAGCAGGCCCACGTGGCCCGCGAGGTCGACCGTAACCTGGTCAATATTCAGGATCTCTCGACCCAGACGGCGGCTGGCGCGCACCAGACCAATGCTTCTAGCCAGGAACTGTCGAACCTGGCCCTGTCATTCAATGCGCTGGTCGGTCGTTTCCGTCTCTGAGCTCTCGGTTGAATACCCGAAGGCCAGGCGTATCGACCAGCAGCGGAGGGCGGCTTATTGCGCTGCGGGCGTCAGTCGTGCCTCCAACTCCGCCACCTTCGCCTCCAGGCTCTCCAACCGTGCCCGGGTGCGGGCCAGTACGACCATCTGGCTGTCGAATTCTTCCCGGCTCACCAGGTCCAGCTTGCTGAAGCCACTTTGCAGCAAGGCCTTGAACTGGCTTTCGATTTCGCTTTTGGGCAGCGGGGTGTCGCCGCTCAAGAGGCGGGAGGCGTGGCCGCTGAGGGCGTCGAGGAGGTCTTTGGGCGCGAGCATGGCAGCAATCCTGAAAAACGATGGCGGCAGTGTATCACGCAGTGTCTATAGTCAAATTTGCAGGCAAGGGTGCACGCTTTTTGCGCACAGGGCCGGGCGCCGTCGCACTGTTGTTGTGCGTATCGCTGCGGTTCGCGGCGCACCGCAGGCGGGTCAAGCGGGTAAACGACTGAAAACAGGGAGGTTTGGCGCAGGTGGCAAGGTTTCTGCTTAGAGGCTGATGACCCATGCACTGATGCAGTCGCTGTGACGAATGCAGTGCAGCCAGGCGAAGCGGGGAGCTTCGCCAGGAGCGGTTAACTGGCGCTGGTCGGGCAACTTGGGCCGACGACGCGTTACAAAGCCAGGCACTGCGCTTAGACTTGAGTCGGGTTTGTTTTCCTGGGGCAAGTCCACCAATTCGGGAGAAAGTTTCATGAAGCTAGTCACTGCCATCATCAAGCCGTTCAAATTGGACGACGTGCGCGAGTCGCTGTCCGAGATCGGCGTGCAGGGCATTACCGTTACTGAAGTCAAAGGCTTCGGGCGGCAAAAAGGTCACACCGAGCTGTACCGTGGCGCGGAATACGTGGTCGATTTCCTGCCCAAGGTCAAGATCGATGTCGCCATTGACGACAAGGACCTGGACCGGGTGATCGAGGCGATTACCAAGGCCGCCAACACCGGCAAGATCGGTGACGGAAAGATCTTCGTGGTCAATCTGGAACAGGCTATCCGCATCCGTACCGGCGAAACCGATACCGACGCCATCTAAGCCGCCCAAACCCAACGCCCCAGGAGAAAACAAAATGACTCTGCGTAAATTCGCAGGGCTAGGAGCCCTGTTGTCCTTGATAATGCCTGGCCTGGCCATGGCGGAAGAAGCGGCAGCCCCTGTCCTGAATTCCGGCGACACTGCCTGGATGCTGACTTCCACGATTCTTGTATTGTTCATGACCATTCCTGGCCTGGCGCTGTTCTACGGCGGCATGGTTCGTTCGAAAAACCTTCTTTCCGTGATGATGCAGTGCTTTGCCATTACCGGTTTGATCAGCGTCCTGTGGGTCATCTACGGCTACAGCATCGCGTTCGACACCACGGGCATGGAGCAGGGCGTCGTCAACTTCAACTCCTTCATCGGCGGCCTGGGCAAAGCGTTCCTGGCGGGTGTCACTCCGGCCAGCATTACCGGCCCTGCCGCGCTGTTCCCTGAGGCGGTGTTCGTCACGTTCCAGATGACCTTCGCCATCATCACCCCGGCCCTGATCGTCGGCGCCTTTGCCGAGCGGATGAAATTCTCCGCCATGCTGGTGTTCATGGGCGTGTGGTTCACGCTGGTGTATGCGCCGATCGCGCACATGGTCTGGTCCGGTAACGGCGGCCTGCTGTGGGACTGGGGCGTGCTGGATTTCGCCGGCGGCACCGTGGTGCACATCAACGCCGGTGTCGCCGGCCTGGTGGCGTGCCTGGTGCTGGGCAAGCGCAAAGGCTTCCCGACCACGCCGATGGCGCCCCATAACCTGGGTTACACCCTGATGGGTGCTGCGATGCTGTGGGTCGGCTGGTTCGGCTTCAACGCCGGTTCCGCCGTCGCCGCCAACGGCACCGCCGGCATGGCGATGCTGGTGACCCAGATCGCGACCGCTGCGGCGGCACTGGGCTGGATGTTTGCCGAGTGGATCACCCACGGCAAGCCAAGCGCACTGGGCATTGCCTCGGGCGTGGTCGCTGGCCTGGTGGCGATTACGCCGGCTGCCGGTACCGTGGGTCCGATGGGCGCCCTGGTCATCGGTTTGGCGGCAGGTGTGGTGTGCTTCTTCTGCGCTACTACCCTCAAGCGCAAGCTCGGTTATGACGACTCCCTGGATGCCTTCGGCGTGCACGGTATCGGCGGTATCCTCGGCGCGATCCTGACCGGTGTGTTTGCAGCTCCGGCCCTGGGCGGTTTCGGCACCGTGACCGACATCGGCGCGCAAGTATGGATTCAATTCAAAGGGGTGGGCTTCACGGTGATCTACACCGCGATCGTCACCTTCATCATCCTCAAGGTGCTGGACGCGGTCATGGGCCTGCGTGTTTCCGAGGAAGAAGAAGCGGTCGGCCTGGACTTGGCCCAACACAACGAGCGCGGCTACAACCTGTAAGTACACGCGAAAAAAAGTGCCCGGCTTGCCGGGCATTTTTTTGCCTGGGATTTGTCATGGGTGCCAGGACGCGTCGGTTTTGCGCAGGTCTTTTGTCGTCGATGCGACATGGGCTTTCTACCGCTAAAGGCTTACACCAAAGGTGGAATATTAGGCTCTTTGTTTTTTTTCAGAGCGCGCTAGAATGCGCCCCGAACGCGCGGAGATCTGTATGTGGCAACAGACGCTGATAACCCTGCGGGCACGGCCCCGGGGCTTTCATCTGGTGACGGAGGAGCTGCTTGCCGGCCTGCCTGAACTCCGGGCATGTCGTGTCGGTCTGTTGCATCTGTGGCTGCAGCATACCTCGGCTTCGTTGACCATCAACGAGAATGCCGATCCGGCGGTACGTCGAGACTTCGAACGATTTTTCAATCGGCTAATCCCACAAGGACCCGCCGACTATGAGCACAACGACGAAGGCCTGGACGACCTCCCGGCACACTTCAAGGCCAGCGTGCTTGGTTGCCAGCTCAGTCTGCCGGTTACGGCGGGACGGCTGGCGTTGGGGACCTGGCAAGGTGTTTATCTGGGCGAGCACCGTGATCATGGCGGTGCTCGTAAAGTCCTCGCCACCTTGTACGGTGAAGGGGCATAACCGCTGACTGTCGGCGGATATTTGAATTTTTTCTGGCAGCCTTCGAACAGATGGCGAAGCTGGTCTATAACTAATCTGCTTTTCGCAAGTCATGAGGTAGAACATGAGCGACGATGATCTGGAAAACGACGACCTCGAAGTAGGCGACGAAGACGAGGCCGAAGAAGGCCTGGAAGCGGCGGCTGAAGACGTTGCCGACGACGATGGTGCCGATGTTCCGGCGCCTACCGCCAAAGGCAAGGCCAAGGCGGCCGTATCGGTCGACGAACTGCCGAGCGTAGAGGCCAAGAACAAGGAGCGTGATGCGCTCGCCAAGGCCATGGAAGAATTCCTGGCCAGGGGCGGTAAGGTGCAGGAAGTGGAGGCCAACGTGGTCGCTGATCCACCCAAGAAGCCTGACAACAAGTACGGCAGCCGCCCGATCTGAGTCTCTGCTCACTGTTTGCTGAAAAAGCCCGCCGTCGCTGCGGGCTTTTTCATGGGCGCAGTTTTCAGGCCATGTGGAAGGCTTTTTCCACAGGGCTTAGGGTTGGCTATGCCACGCTGCCAGAAGCCCCGGCAGCTCGCTCAGGCTGTGGATTTCCGCGTCCGGCACATGCTCGGCATCCCAGGCCTTGCCCGCCGGGTTGAACCAGATTGCGCGCAGGCCGGCTTGTTGGGCGCCGGCGATGTCGTCGCCCGGGTGATCGCCAATGTGCACGGCGGTCTGCGCCGTGGCGCCGCCACGTTGCAGGGCTTCGTGGAACAGCCGGGCGTCCGGTTTGGCGATGCCGATGTCCTCGGCGCACAAGGCGAACTTGAAATAGTCCGCCAGCCCCAGGCGCCGTACATCGGCGTTGCCGTTGGTGACCACGCCCAGGGCGAAGTGATTGGCCAGGATTTCCAGGGTGGGCTGCACCTCGGGAAAGATGTCCAGTTGGTGACGGGCGTGCAGGAAGGTCTCGAACGCCTCGTCCGCCATTTCCGACGCTTGCCACTGCTCGTAACCGGCCTCTTGCAGGGCACGGAACAGCACCCGTCGGCGCAACGCACTGATGCGATGCTTCAGGCTGGGCTCCTCGCGCAGCACTTGCTCACGAATCGCAAACAGATGCTCCACCGGCAGGCCGCCCAGGTTCGGGGCATTGTCGGTCAGCCACTGGCGGAGTACGGCCTCGGCGCTGGCGATCACCGGGGCGGTGTCCCACAACGTGTCGTCCAGGTCGAAAGTGATGAGCTCGATGGTCATGATTCGTCGCCCTTGATGCGTTTGGCCCTGGGATGGGCACTGTCATAGACCGTCGCCAGGTGCTGGAAATCCAGGTGGGTATAGATCTGTGTGGTCTTGATGTCCGAGTGGCCGAGCAGCTCCTGCACGGCGCGCAGGTCCTGGGAAGACTCCAGCAGATGGCTGGCGAAGGAATGCCTGAGCATGTGCGGATGCAGGTTCTGCCCCAGCTCGCGCTCGCCGGCCGCCTTGACCCGCAGCTGGATCGCCCGTGGACCCAGGCGTCGCCCCTGTTGGCTGACGAACACCGCATCGTCGGCAGGATTGCTCAGGGTTCGCAGCGCCAGCCACTGTTCCAGCGCTTCACGTGCCTTACGGCCAATGGGCAGCACGCGTGTCTTGCTGCCCTTGCCGTGCACCTGGACCATGCCATCGGCCAGGTCCAACTGGTCCAGGTTCAGCCCCGCCAGCTCCGAAAGACGCAGGCCGGAGGAATAGAACAGTTCGAGGATCGCCTGGTCCCGTCGCGCCAGGAAATCATCCTCCACCGCGCCTTCGAGCAGTTGCAGGGTTCGGTCGGTGTCGAGGGTCTTGGGCAGGCGACGCTCACCCTTGGGCGGCGCGAGGCCGGTCGCCGGGTCGTGATCGCACAGCCCTTCGCGGTTGAGGTAGTGGTACAAGCCACGCACCGCCGACAACAGTCGCGCCAGGCTGCGGGAGGATTGCCCCTGTTGGTGCAGGCGGGCGACCAGGCTGCGCAAGCGCTGGATGTCCAGGGCGGCCCAACTGTCGATGTTCTGTTTCTGGCACCACGCCAGGACCTTTTCCAGATCCCGGCGATAGGCCGCCAACGTGTGGGGCGACACCTGGCGCTCACTGCGCAGGTGTTCGCAGTAGGCCTCCAGCTGCCGTTCCATCATCAGCGTACCGAGCGCAGCGAACCCGCCACCCGTGGCAGCACGCGACCGGTGACTTCGGCGATGTAGCTCAAGAACAGCGTGCCCACCGAGCTCTTGTAGTGCTGCGGGTCGCGGCTGGCGATGGCCAGCACGCCATGCACGCCCTGGTGGGCGATGGCGACGACGGCGGTGGAACCGATCTGCTGGCGCTGTTCTTCGCCGAACAGGAAGTCCAGCTCATGTTCGCGCAGGCTGCCGCTGACGCTTTTGTTTTCCGTGAGCAGGCCGCCGATCGCGGTCTGTGCTTCGGCGTGGGTCACCCAGCGGCCCACCGGCATGGCGTTGTCGCCAAACAGGATCAGGCTGACGAAGGGCACCTGGAAGTCCTGGCGCAGGCTGTCCTCGACACTCATCACCACGTCTTCGAGCGTGTTGGCGTCCATCAGCGCGAGGATCAGGCGGCGGGTCTTGTCGAAGAGTCGGTCGTTGTCCCGGGCGACGTCCATCAGGTGCGACAGGCGATGGCGCATTTCGATGTTGCGCTCGCGCAGGATCTTCATCTGGTGTTCCACCAGCGACACGGTATCGCCGCGCCGATGGGGAATGCGCAGCGTCGCCAGCAAATCCTCGTGCTCGACGAAGAAATCCGGATGAGCCTCCAGGTAAGCGACGACGGCCGCGGCTTGTGGAGGCTGGCCCGGGGAATCCTCGGGCGGCGGGGCTGGAACCTGTGGCTTGTCGGTCATGGGGTCGACTCACTCAAAGACGAACTTGTCCTTCGTATACGCGCACTGCCGGGCCGGTCATCATTACCGGTTGGCCAGGGCCCGCCCATTCGATGGACAAGCGCCCGCCAGGCAGGTCGATCAACAAAGGCGAATCCATCCACCCCTGGCTGATCGCGGCGACTGCGGCGGCGCAAGCGCCGGTGCCGCAGGCCTGGGTTTCTCCTGCGCCGCGCTCCCAGACGCGCAATTGCGCCCGGTGCCGGTCGATGACGTGCAGGAAACCGACATTCACCCGCGCCGGGAAGCGCCGATGGTGTTCGATCTTCGGCCCCAGCTCGTGCACCGGGGCGCTGTTGATGTCGTCGACGCGCAGCACGGCATGGGGGTTGCCCATGGACACGGCCGCCAGTTCCACGACGGTGCCGTCGACATCGACCTGGTAGCTCAAGGCCTGGGCCGGCGCGTCGAAGGGAATGTCCACCGGTACCAGGCGCGGTGCACCCATGTTGACGCCGATCTGGCCGTCGCTGCGCACATCCAGTTCGATGATGCCGCTCTTGGTCTCGACGCGGATCTGCCGCTTGGCGGTCAGGCGCTTGTCGAGCACGAAGCGGGCGAAGCAGCGCGCGCCGTTGCCGCATTGCTCCACTTCCGAACCGTCGGCATTGAAGATCCGATAGCGGAAATCCACGTCCGGGTTGGTAGGCGCCTCGACGATCAGCAACTGATCGAAACCGATGCCGGTGTGCCGGTCACCCCATTGCTTGGCGTGCTTGGGCAGGATGTGCGCGTGCTGGCTGACGAGGTCGAGGACCATGAAGTCATTGCCCAGGCCGTGCATCTTGGTAAAGCGCAGCAGCATGGTTTTACTCCGGCAGCAGGCTTTCGCCGGCAAACAACTCGGCTACCGTCTCGCGGCGACGGACTTCGAATGCCTGATCACCGTCCACCAGCACCTCGGCGCAGCGGCCGCGGGTGTTGTAGTTGGAACTCATGACAAACCCGTAGGCACCGGCCGAATGCACGGCCAGCAGATCGCCTTCTTCCAGCGCCAGCTCCCGGGCCTTGGCCAGGAAGTCACCGGTTTCGCAGATCGGCCCGACGATATCGTAGGCGCGTGCGGCGCTTTCGCGCGGGCGCACGGCGCTGACGTCCATCCAGGCCTGGTACAGGGCCGGGCGGATCAGGTCGTTCATGGCCGCGTCGACGATGGCGAAATCCTTGTGTTCGGTGTGCTTGAGGTACTCGACCTGGGTCAGCAGCACGCCGGCGTTGGCGACGATGTACCGGCCCGGCTCGAACATCAGCGCCAGGTCGCGACCGGCAAGGCGTTCGCGCACGGTCTTGATGTAGTCGGCCACCAACGGCGGCTCCTCATCGCGATAACGCACGCCGACGCCACCACCCAAGTCGATGTGGCGCAGGTAGATGCCGCAGTCGCCGAGACGATCGATCAGCGCCAGCAGGCGGTCGAGGGCATCGATGAAGGGTTCCAGGGTGGTCAGTTGCGAGCCGATGTGGCAATCGACGCCCAGCACTTCCAGGTTCGGCAGTTGGGCGGCGCGCACGTACACGTCTTCGGCGTCGGCAATGGCGATGCCGAACTTGTTTTCCTTCAGGCCGGTGGAAATGTACGGGTGGGTGCCGGCGTCGACGTCCGGGTTCACGCGCAGGGAGATCGGTGCACGCACGCCCAGCTCGGCGGCGACGACTTGCAGGCGTTCCAGCTCATCGGTGGATTCGATGTTGAAGCAGTGCACGCCGACTTCCAGGGCGCGGCGCATGTCTTCGCGGGTCTTGCCGACGCCGGAGAAGACGATCTTGTCGGCGCTGCCGCCAGCGGCCAGGACGCGTTCGAGTTCACCGCCGGAAACGATGTCGAAACCGGCACCCAGGCGTGCCAGGACGTTGAGCACGCCCAGGTTGGAGTTGGCCTTTACAGCGAAACACACCAGGTGCGGCATGCCGTCGAGGGCATCGGCGAAGGTGCGGTATTGGGCTTCGATGTGGGCACGGGAGTAGACGTAGGTCGGCGTGCCGAAACGCTCGGCGATCGCGGACAAGGCAACCCCTTCCGCGAACAGCTCCCCGCCACGGTAGTTAAAAGCGTCCATGGCGTTCCCTTAGTAAGTAGTGGTGTGGGTGTCGTGCGTATGGGATTTGGACTGCGACGACTTGGCCTGCTCTTCTGGGGACTTGCTGTCGTCAGGCAGGTACAGCGGACCTTTTTGACCACAGGCTGTGACAAGGCAGGCAACCGCGACGAGCGCAGCAAGGGAAGAGATCAGGCGCTTCATGGCGAAATCCTTGAAAATGCGTTAATTGCGCCGGAGTATACCGGCCACCCGGCAGCTTGCCTATGCAACGGGGCGCCCGTCCGGCGGGGCTAGCGGCCTGTGTGGTTAATTCCTGCAGGCCGCCAGGGCTTTTCGTAGCGCCGAGGCGCGCGCGCCGGTATATCCTTTGCAATCGCCGGGAAGCGCCCGTATCTTGCGGCGCTTGAGCATGAGCAGACATTTTCGAGGTTGCCGCAATGAGTTTGACTGAAGCCCGTTTCCACGATCTGGTCGATACCACCCAGCAGATGCTGGAGGATGTGTTTGACGAGAGCGAGCTGGACATCGACCTGGAAAGCTCCGCCGGTGTGCTGACCGTCAAGTTCGAAAACGGCACCCAGTTGATCTTCAGTCGCCAGGAACCGTTGCGGCAGTTGTGGCTGGCGGCCGTGTCGGGTGGTTTCCACTTCGATTACGACGAGGAAAGCGAGCGCTGGATGTGCGACAAGAGCGAAGAGCAGTTGGGCGAGATGCTTGAGCGCATCGTCAAGACTCAAGCCGGCGTAGAACTCGAATTCGAAGGTCTTTGATCCTGTGACCTCGAGCGCTCCGGCACGGCCACCCAAGCCGCTCTACAGCAACGTCAGCCCCGCCGTGCCGTCGCCGTGCACCAGCGTGTGCAAGCTCGACGAACACAAGGTCTGCCTTGGCTGTTTCCGGCACGTGGAAGACATCCGCCAATGGCGCTCGGCGGATGATGAGCGCCGGCGGGTCATCTGTGCCGAGGCAGCCACACGCAAGTCGCTGGTGTGATTTGTGGCGAGGGGATTTATCTGTGGGAGCAAGGCTTGCGCGCGATGAAGGGGACACGGTCAGGCAGGAAAACGAGGCGCCCTCATCGCGGGCAAGCCTTGCTCCCACAGTAGGATGGTGCGACGTTTCGCTAGATCCCCTCGCCACAAGGGGGCGGCACTGTCCATTGGCCGGGCAAATCCCACCTGACTTGTTTATTTATTGAGCTGTGTTAGTGTCCGGCTACGCCTCACCCCATCGAGGCCCATGAAAACCCCGTCTTCTTGTGGCGGGGTTTTGCTTTTTTCGTGCAGAAGAAAGGAGTCTGCCAGGATCATGACCGCACCTTCCATCACCCTTACCCGTCTGGACGTGCAACGTCTGGAGCGTTTGATCGACAGCCTGGATGAAAACCTGCCGGGCGTGATCGCGTTGCAAACCGAGCTCGATCGCGCCGAGACCCTGGTGGGCCACGATGAAGTGCCTGCCGATGTCGTGACCATGAATTCGCGCGTGCATTGCCGTGAGGAAAGCAGCGGCAAGGACTATCACCTGACCCTGGTTTATCCACAGGACGCCAATGCCGATGAAGGCCGGGTTTCTATCCTCGCTCCGGTCGGCAGTGCATTGCTGGGCCTGAAGGTTGGCCAGCACATCGATTGGCCGGCCCCCGGTGGCAAGACCTTGAAACTGACGTTGCTGAACGTGGAATACCAACCCGAAGCGGGCGGCGATTTCTCTCTCTGAAACGCTTCAGGCCAGGGCCAGCGCCTCGTTCAGGGCGCGTTCCAGGTCGGCCTTGTAGCGCAGGTACAAATTGCTCGAACAACTGTTGTCACCCACCAGGCCCGAAAGGTCCAGGTCGGTGATGTAACAGCGGTAGCGCTGGGCCTCGCGGCGCTGGTTGACGATTTCCCGGGCGACGACGCGAAACAGCTGGTCGCCATGCTCGAGTTCGGAAAACTCCTGCTGGTCGCAATACAGGGTGACATGCACCTGGCCATGTGCTGCCTTGCCGATGATCGCCTGTACGTCATAGAACGGTTTGTTCACCGGCGTCTGCGGCGCTTGCCGCGCCTCGACCCGCCGTGCCCGACCGTTGCCCGAGGGCAGGAGCTGGTAATACAGGGTTTCCAGAGACACCGGCTGGGTTGCCTCCAAAGGCAACAAGGCGTCGCGGCGGTACAGCACCGATTGCAGGAAGCGCTGCAGCGGTACCAGCAGGCTCTGTTCGTCGTGATAAGGCACTGTCTGGTGCCAGAGCGCGTTGAACTCGTCGAGCACGTACAGCGTGGCGGTCTCTTCGTTGACCCGGTAGAACACCTGGATGCATTCGGGCTGGCCCATCGGCAGGATCAGTGCCAGGTCATGTTCCTCCAGGGCCATCGGGTCCAGTTGCAGCGGGCTGTAGGCCGTCAGTTCCTCGCCCAGGTAGTCGATCAGCGCCGACAGGCTGTCCAGCGCTACGTGGTTGACCTGGCCCGGTACCAGTTCCAGCACGTGATAATGCTGTTGGACCTGAAGCAGATAGCGGTAATTGAGTCGGCTCAACAGCAAGGTCTGCGCCGTCTCGATGACTTCTTCGACCCGTCTGGCAATGAACTGCGCACGGTTGTGACAGAAGCAACGCACCCGCAAGCGCGGCTGGCGCTGCGTGGTGGGCAAGTCGTTGAGGTAGTCGCGCAGGCAGTCGAGCAGGGCGTGTTCGCCGTCGAAACGGTTGACCAGCACTTCGTTCCAGCTGTTGAGCGTGACTTGGTCGAGGGTCAGCACCAGGTTTTCCCGCACCCCTGCGTAACTCAGCGAGTCGGTACGCTCGGTGGTCATCAGGATGTTCAGATCACGATGATGCTTGAGCGGATCGACGCCGACGTTGACCAGGACCAGCACTTCGCTGGGTACGCTGGCATGCAGCAACTGTTCTTCATCGACGCTGCCCAGGGGCAACGCGATGGACTGTTGCAGGCTACCCAGCAGGTTGAACAGCTCGAATTCGCTCAGGTCGCTGGCGCCGGGGTGCAGCGCCAGGCGCGTGCTGCTGTCGATCACGCCGTTGCGATGGCACCAGGTGAGCAGTTCGAGCAATTCACGGCTGCGCTTGATCGGCGCGAAATTTTCCCATTCCAAGGCATTGAGACTGCCGTTGTACAGGCCCCATTGATTCTGCCCCGGCTCTTTGCGATTGGGCGACTGGACCAGTGTCAGGGTGTCCTCGGCCAGGTCCGGGGCGATGCCGGGGTTGATGAATTCGATCTTGTCGGCCTTGCGTTCGAAGGCGGCATACAGCCGTCGGCCGAGGACATTGAGGTCGCGCTTGTTGAGCGGGCTGACGGTTTGCTCGGTGCGGGCGAACTGGGTCAGGAAGCGATAGCTGTGGGTGAGTTCGTTGACCAACGCACGCCGCTCCTGACTGGCCTGGCGGACTTTCCACTGGCTGCGGCTGTCGAGCAGCGCCAGCTGGCGCTGGTCCCAGCCCCATTCCCGGGCCAGGCGTTCGAGCAGAGCCCGTTGCCAGCCGCCGCCACGCCCCTGGCCGGTGAGCTTGCGATTGACCTTCAGGTACAGCGCCCGGCGGATCAACTCAAGGCGTTCGGGCTCGCCGCGGACGTTGAGGTATTCCTCGATGCGGCGGTAGATCACCATGTAGGGATCCAGTTCTTCCAGGTCCAGGCGATTGGCGAACACGGCCTGTTTGAAACGCAGGCTCAGGCAGCGCACGTTCGGGTGTTCGCTGGCGTAGACCTCGGTCAGCAACAGCTTGAGCACCGATTTGTAGGGTGACTCGATGCCCTTGAACAACTGCCAGAGCCCCGCGCCGATGAACTCCCCCGGCGGGATATAGGCCAAGTGTCCCAGGTCCAGGGTTTCATCCGCGCGAATGAAGCGCTTGGAGATCAGCGTATGGGTGTATTGCTCATAGTTGTCTTCTTCGTAGACCGGCACCAGCCACCAGATCGGTGTGCGGCCGGCCAGCCAGATCGCGGTACGGTAGAACTCGTCCAGCAGCAGGTAATGCTGGGTGGTGCCGCAATCTTCGGAACTGAGCTGGTTGTCTCGCTCGCCCCGCACGAAACGCGCCGGGTCGATCAGGAAAAAATGCGCTTCGGCCCCCTGGGTCGCGGCCCAGGCTTCGAGCAATTGGCATTTCTTGCGCAGCTCGGCCAGTTCGTCGTCGCTCAGGTCCGGCCCATGGCAGACCCACACATCCATGTCGCTCTGATCAGCCTGGGCCAGGGTGCCGAGGCTGCCCATCAGGAACAGGCCGAGAATCGGACGCGGTGGATGGCTGCCGTGCCGCGCCTTGTAGGAAAACGAACGGGTCAGCCGCTGGGCCTCGGCGAGGATGCTGGCGTCGGGCTCGTAGTTCGACAAGCCGGCGGGTGTGCTCCCCGAGACATAGCCTGGCAACAGCGGATGGTTGACGTGAAAGAACAGCGGCAGCAGCGTCAGCACACTTTGTTGGCGGGGTGACAGGCCCTCCAGGGCGCGCTCCATCCGCACGCCGTTGAGCTTGAGAAAACGCGCGCGCAACTGGCTCAGGACCTTGCGATCGATTCCCTCGTCCAGATCGGGGCGTATTTCGTGGTTGCGGGTCATGTCAGCTCAAACCGGCTCGCGGTCTCGAACGTGGGAGATCACAGGTGATGGCAGGTTAGCGCCCGGGTTTGCGAATTCTTAAGTGGGAAGATGATCCAGGTGTCGGATTTTTTACCGGGTCATCGATGCGCCTGCGGAAATCCCCATGAAGGTGATTTCCGTGGGCGACAGGGCCAGTCAGGCGGCTTCTTGAACGCTCAGTATCGTCAGGACAGTTTGAACATTTTGCGCGGCGTCCCGACCCAGGCTGGTCAGGTAGCCACCGTCGGGCTGGGTGATCAGTTCTTTTTCGAACAAGCGTTGGGCGGCAGCGATGGCTTTAGGGGCAGCGGTCTGATGAATTTTCAAGCCTTCCTGGGAACTGTCCAGGTTGAAGAGTGCGAGGATTTCCAGTTCGGCAACCAGCTCAGGGGTAAGCGACATAAGGACTCCAGACTTTCTAGGAATTTGATCGACAGCGTCACTAAGGTGAGCGCACTCGGTTGAGCTGTCCAGTGCCTGCGTCATGCTTTTTTTGTTTTGGGGGCGGGGTGCCAGTGTTCTGTCAGGCAAACACACCCTGTGGCGAGGGGACTTATTTGTGGGAGCAAGTTTGTGGGAGCAAGGCTTGCCCGCGATGAAGATAACGCGGTCTGGCAGGAGAACGAGGTGCCTGCATCGCGGGCAAGCCTTGCTCCTACAACAGGGGGCTTGCCACAAGGGTGCTGTCTTCAGTTCTTTTCTGGTGGCAATTCAGGCAGCTTGCGCAGGGCCGTTTCGTACCATTCGGTGTCGAAAGGCCGGTCCTCATCGAGCATGGCGTCAATCTCGTACGCCAGCACGTGAGCCATGAGGTTGAGAATGTCCTCGCGCTCGTAGTTCACCAGGGTCAGCTTGTTGAAGGCAGCCCTGGCCGCTGGCGGGTTGTCGCTTTCGATCTGGTTCTCGATGGCCTGGATCAGCGTGTTCTCGACGAACTCTTCTTCGTCATTGTCGATATCGTTTGGCTCGCTCATGGCCGGCTCCTGGGAGAAAGATCGCCAGTTTACCTGCATTCAGCGGCGTGATGCGTCTGGCAATAAACGCCTCGGCGGTCTATAACCCAAGGCTGCCAACCCCACACGGCCTGGAGGCATCTGGAATGCTCAAGCTTTATGGTTTCTCTGTCAGTAATTACTACAACATGGTCAAGTTGGCGCTGCTGGAGAAAGGGCTGCCTTTCGAGGAAGTCACCTTTTACCCTGGCCAGACGCCCGAAACGCTGGCCATCAGCCCGCGCGGCAAGGTGCCGGTGCTGAAGACAGGGCAAGGGTTCATCAACGAGACCAGCGTGATCCTCGAATACCTGGAACAGACCCAGCCAGGCCAGGCCCTGTTGCCCCGCGATCCGTTCGAGCGTGCCCAGGTGTTGACCCTGTGCCGGGAGATTGAGCTGTACATCGAGTTGCCGGCGCGAGCCTGTTTTGGCGAGGCGTTCTTTGGCATGTCGGTGCCCGACGCCATCAAGGAAAAGTCCAAGGCCGAATTGCTGCTGGGGTTTGCCACGCTAGGTCGACACGGCAAGTTCTCGCCCTTCGTGGCAGGCGACCGCTTGAGCATTGCCGACCTGTATTTCCTCTACAGCGCTTCGCCGGCCTTGCAGGTAGGCAAAAAGCTGTTCGACATCGACCTGATGGCAGACATGCCGGCGGCCAAGGCATTGCTGGAGCGCCTGGAGCAGAATCCGCACGTGCAGCGGATTGCGGCGGACCGGGAAGCGGCGATGCCGGGGTTTTTGGAGATGATCGCTGCCAAGAAGTGAGTTTTTTGGTGTCTTGACGGATGCCTTCGCGAGCAAGCCCGCTCCCACATCAGGTCTTCACTGAACACAGATATTGTGTACATGGAGATCCATTGTGGGAGCGGGCTTGCTCCGGGCGGCGATCCGACGAAGCTTTTGGCTTTTGCTTTTAGCGGCTGGCGAGCAACGCCTGGCCGCGCGCCACGGCCGCTTTGACCTGCGCCGGCGCGGTGCCGCCGATGTGGTCGCGGGCATTGACCGAGCCTTCGAGCGTCAACACGGCAAACACGTCCTGCTTGATCTGGTCGCTGAACTGGCGCAGCTCGTCCAGGCTCATCTCAGCCAGGTCCTTGCCGCTGTCCACGCCATATTTCACGGCATGGCCGACGATTTCGTGGCAGTCGCGGAACGGCAGGCCACGGCGCACCAGGTAGTCGGCCAGGTCGGTGGCGGTGGAGAAGCCGCGCAGGGCCGCTTCGCGCATCACCGCGTGCTTGGGCTTGATAGCCGGGATCATGTCGGCGAAGGCCCGCAGCGAATCGCGCAAGGTGTCGGCGGCGTCGAACAGCGGTTCCTTGTCTTCCTGGTTGTCCTTGTTGTAGGCCAGCGGTTGGCCTTTCATCAGGGTCAGCAGGCCCATCAGTGCGCCGAACACCCGGCCGCTCTTGCCCCGTACCAGCTCCGGCACGTCGGGGTTTTTCTTTTGCGGCATGATCGAGCTGCCGGTGCAGAAGCGGTCCGGCAGATCGATGAACTGGAATTGTGCGCTGGTCCACAGCACCAGTTCTTCGGAGAAGCGCGACAGGTGCATCATCGCGATGCTGGCGGCGGCGCAGAATTCGATGGCGAAATCGCGGTCCGAAACATTATCCAGCGAGTTGCCGCCCACGGCGTCGAAGCCCAGCAGCTGCGCGGTGTATTCACGATCGATCGGGTACGTGGTGCCGGCCAGCGCGGCGCTGCCCAGGGGCATGCGGTTGGTGCGCTTGCGGCAGTCCAACAGGCGCTCATGATCGCGGCTGAGCATTTCGAACCAGGCCAGCATGTGATGCCCAAACGTGACAGGTTGGGCGGTCTGCAAGTGGGTGAAGCCCGGCATGATGCTCTCGGCTTCGCGCTCGGCCTGTTCCAGCAGGCCTTTTTGCAGGCGGGTGATTTCGGCCAGGATCAGGTCGATTTCATCGCGCAGCCACAGGCGGATGTCGGTGGCCACCTGGTCGTTGCGGCTGCGGCCGGTGTGCAGTTTCTTGCCGGTCACGCCGATGCGGTCGGTCAGGCGTGCTTCGATGTTCATGTGCACGTCTTCGAGGTCGACGCGCCAGTCGAATTGGCCGGCCTCGATTTCACCCTGGATGGTCTTCAGGCCATCGATGATGCTGTCGCGCTCGGCATCGGTCAGCACGCCGACCTTGGCCAGCATGGTGGCGTGGGCGATCGAACCCATGATGTCGTGGCGATACAGGCGCTGGTCAAAATTGACGGAGGCGGTGAAGCGGGCGACGAAGGCGTCGACGGGTTCACTGAAGCGGCCGCCCCAGGACTGATTGGTCTTGTCAGTGCTCATGAATTCGCTCGTGATCGGCTGTGGAGAAAATAGCGGTTAAAGGCTGCGGCGGATGATAGCAGGGTTGCCGGGACTGGCGCTGGCACTGGTCGGCAGGTTTTTTTCGATCGAACTGGGATCCAACCGTGTTTCGCACAACGATATTTTTCGATTGAGCAATATCGTCGTGGCAACCGTCTACAGTGGACTGTAGGACTTTTGCTTTTTTCATCCATGGCGCCGCGAACGGATAAAAAGAAGGGGGAGCTCATTGATCAGATCGAATGATAACTATCCCTACGGCCCCTACGGCGAAGCCGTGCGACATCAGGCCTCGGGCATCGGTCGACAGGCACTGGTAAAGATAGGCGCCCGCCTCGCGGCACTTTTTGGCCCTCGGACGAGTCTTAGCGTGGATCGCGGTGACGGATGTCACTTTCCCTGTCTACGCTATCCTTGTGCGAGACTCACGCAGGAATCCAGCGCAATATGAATGTCCTGATCGTTGATGACGAACCACTGGCCCGTGAGCGCCTGAGCCGTATGGTTGGCGAGCTCGAGGGCTACAGTGTCCTGGAGCCCAGCGCCACCAATGGCGAAGAGGCGTTGGCCCTTATCGACAGCCACAAGCCGGATATCGTGCTGCTCGACATTCGCATGCCTGGCCTGGATGGTTTGCAGGTCGCGGCGAAGTTGTGCGAACGCGAGTCGCCGCCCGCAGTGGTGTTCTGCACCACACGGGACGATTTCCCGCCCGAGGTGTTGCAGGCGGGTGCGGTCGGCTACCTGGTCAAGCCGGTGGCGAGCGACGCCTTGCTCGACGCCTTGCGCAAGGCCGAGCGACCCAATCGCGTACAACTGGCGGCGCTGACCCGTCCGGCGGCCGAAAGCGGCAGTGGCCCACGCAGCCACATCAGTGCCCGTACCCGCAAAGGTATCGAGCTGATCCCCTTGAACCAGGTCGTCTATTTCATTGCCGACCATAAATACGTGACCTTGCGCCACGAAAGTGGCGAGGTGTTGCTCGACGAGCCACTCAAGGCCTTGGAAGACGAGTTCGGCGAGCGCTTTGTCCGCATCCATCGCAACGCGCTCGTGGCGCGCGAGCGTATCGAGCGTCTGCAGCGCACGCCCCTGGGGCATTTCCAGTTGTTCCTCAAGGGTCTCAACGGCGATGCGCTGATCGTCAGCCGGCGCCATGTGGCCGGTGTGCGCAAGATGATGCAGCAGCTTTAGGTCACGGTTCCAGGGCGTGCGCGTTACCTCGACAGGGTATTTGGCGGCCAGGGAGGCCTTGGGGTCGTGATTCAAGTCAAAGCGGTTTTGACTGAGCTGTTATTATCTGCCGTATCTTTTAAGTACGGATTGATCCATGTCCCCTCGCGAGATCCGCATTGCCACCCGTAAGAGTGCCCTGGCCCTGTGGCAGGCCGAGCACGTCAAAGCCCGCCTGGAAGCCGCTCACCCCGGCCTGATCGTGACCCTGGTGCCCATGGTCAGTCGCGGCGACAAGCTGCTGGACTCCCCTCTGTCGAAGATCGGCGGCAAGGGCCTGTTCGTCAAGGAGCTGGAAACCGCGCTGCTGGACAACGAAGCCGACATCGCCGTGCACTCGATGAAGGACGTGCCCATGGACTTCCCAGAAGGCCTGGGCCTGTTTTGCATCTGCGAGCGGGAAGACCCGCGCGATGCGTTCGTGTCCAACACGTTCCCCAGTCTTGAAGCGCTTCCGGCCGGCAGCGTGGTGGGCACCTCCAGCCTGCGTCGCCAGGCCCAGTTGCTGACCCGCCGTCCAGACCTGCAGATCCGCTTCCTGCGCGGCAACGTCAATACGCGCCTGGCCAAGCTTGACGCCGGCGAGTACGACGCCATCATCCTCGCCGCAGCCGGGCTGATCCGCCTGGGCTTCGAGGATCGCATCACGTCGACCATCAGCGTCGATGACAGCCTGCCTGCCGGTGGGCAAGGCGCCGTAGGCATCGAGTGCCGCAGCGCCGACAGTGAAATCCATGCGCTGCTGGTGCCGCTGCACCATGAAGACACCGCCACGCGGGTCGTCGCCGAGCGCGCCCTCAATAAACACCTCAACGGTGGTTGCCAGGTGCCGATTGCCTGTTATGCCGTGCTGGAAGGCGATCAGGTCTGGTTGCGCGGCCTGGTGGGTGATCCGGATGGCAGCCGTTTGCTCAGTTCCCAGGCCCGGGCGCCGCGCCATGACGCCGAGGCGTTGGGTGTGCAGGTGGCTGAAGATCTGCTGCGTCAAGGCGCCGACGAGATCCTCAAGAAAGTCTACGGCGAGGCGGGTCACGCGTGACGGACTGGCGGCTGCTGCTGACCCGGCCGGCCGATGAGTCGGCGGCCCTGGCGGCTGTCCTGGCCGACGCGGGCATCTTCAGCAGCAGCTTGCCGTTGCTGGACATCGTGCCGATTCCCTTGTCCGATGCCGGGCGCACGATCCTCCAGACGCTGGACCAATACTGCGCGGTGATCGTGGTGAGCAAGCCGGCGGCGCGCCTGTGTGTGGGAGGCCTGCGTCAATATTGGCCCAGTCCTCCCGACCAGCCGTGGTTCAGCGTCGGCGCCGCCACCGGACAGATTCTTGCCGATGCCGGCCTCAACGTGTTTTATCCGGACAGCGGCGACGACAGCGAAGCCTTGCTCGAACTCCCCCAACTGCAACAGGCGGTCGATCGGCCCGGTGCACGGGTCTTGATCGTGCGTGGCGAGGGCGGGCGCGGTTTGCTGGCGGAGCGTTTGCGCGAGCAAGGTGCTAGTGTCGACTATCTGGAGTTGTACCGACGCGGCCTGCCGTATTACCCGGAAGGTGAGTTGCCGGCCAGGGTCGAAGCGGAACGCTTGAACGCACTGGTGGTCAGCAGTGGGCAGAGCTTCGAGCATCTGCAGCGGCTGGCCGGTGATGCCTGGCCCGACCTGGTGCGGCTACCGTTGTTTGTTCCAAGCCCAAGGGTCGCCGAGATGGCGCTTGCCGCCGGGGCCCGAACAGTTGTGGATTGCCGTGGCGCCAATGCCGCGGCTTTGCTGGCGGCGTTACGGGAACAGTCCGTGCCGTTTTCTAATGCAAAGGATGGATACGTGAGCGAAACAGCCTTGCCAAAAGAAGAACAAGACCAGCCAGCGATCGGCGCGCCGGTTGAAAAACCGGCTCCGACGGCGCCCCGTCGTGGCACCGGACTGGCGTTTGTGGCGTTGCTGCTTGGCGCCGCTGGCGTGGCGGTCGGTGGTTGGAGCGTGTGGCAGGTGCGTCACCTGCAAGCCAATAACCAGCAACAGTCCGCTGAGGTCCAGGCGCTGGACGATCAGGCCCAGACCCTCAAGCTCAACGAGCAACGTCTGAGCGAACGGCTGGCGCAATTGCCTGCTGCCGAAGAACTGGAGGAGCGGCGACACCTGGTTGCCCAACTGCAGGGCGATCAGCAGCGCCTCAGCCAGCGGCTGGAAACCGTGCTCGGGGCCAGCCGCAAAGACTGGCGCCTGGCGGAGGCCGAGCATCTGTTGCGCCTGGCCAGCCTGCGCCTTTCGGCGCTGCAAGACATCAACAGTGCCCAGGCCCTGGTCCAGGGCGCCGACGAAATCCTCCGCGAGCAGGATGACCCCGGTTCGTTCGCCGCCCGCGAGCAATTGGCCAAGACCCTCGCGGCCCTGCGCAGCACCGAGCAGCCGGATCGCACCGGCCTGTTCCTGCAACTGGGCGCCCTGCGCGACCAGGTGTTGCAGCTCACCGAACTGGCGCCCGAATACAAGGACCGCGGTGAATCCCTGTTGGGCCTGACCGCCGATGGCGACGGTGCCAGTCGCTGGTCCCAGTGGTGGAATGAAATCTCGCGCTACATCCGCATCGACTTCAACGCCGATGAGAATGTCCGTCCACTGTTGGCCGGGCAGAGCCTGATGCAGGTACGCCTGGCCTTGAGCCTGGCGCTGGAGCAGGCGCAATGGGCGGCCCTCAACGGCCAGGCCGCGGTCTACACCCAGGCGCTGACTGAGGCGCGGGATGTGCTCAAGAACAATTTCAACCAGGACAATCCGCAGAGCAAAGTCATGCTCGAGCGCGTGGTCGAGCTGGGCAAACAACCGGTGACGGTGATCACCCCGGACCTGACGGGCACGCTGAGCAGCGTCCAGGCCTATCTTGAGCGCCGTAACCTGAACGCCGAAGACTCCGTCAAGCCGCTGCCCAAGCGTGCCGAGCAGGAGACCACGCCATGAAGCGTCTCTACGTGATTCTGTTTTTGGTCATCGCCGCCGCCGGTTTGCTGGGCATGGCGATTGCCGAGCATTCGGGTTACGTGCTGGTGGCGTACAAGAGCTTGCGTTATGAAGCCGGTCTGTGGGTAACCCTGCTTCTGGTGGCGGTGCTCTGGCTGTTGTGGCGAGGTGTCAGCGCCCTGGTCGGGCTGGTGACGACGTCCTCCGGCGTGGTCAATCCATGGTCGGGACGCAATCGCAGCCGCCGGGTGCAGGTGGCGATCGAGCACGGCCAACTGGACCTGGCCGAAGGCCGCTGGGCCAGCGCCCAACGACACCTGCACCGTGCTGCAGAGGCCGAGCGCCAGCCATTGTTGTATTACATGGGTGCCGCCCGGGCGGCCAACGAGCAAGGTCTTTACGAGCAAAGCGACAGCTTGCTGGAGCGCGCCCTGGAGCGTCAGCCCCAGGCCGAACTGGCCATCGCGTTGACACACGCCCAATTGCAGACGGACCGAGGCGACACCGACGGTGCCCTGGACACGCTGCAGGCGATGCACGAACGCCATCCCCATAATGTCCAGGTCCTGCGTCAGCTCCAGCGCCTTCACCAGCAGCGCGGCGATTGGTCTGCGGTGATCCGGCTGTTGCCGGAGCTGCGCAAGGACAAAGTCCTTCGGCCCAACGAACTGGCTGAGTTGGAGCAGCGGGCGTGGGGCGAGAACCTTTCCCTGGCGGCTCACCGTGAGGAGGACGCCAGCGTTGGCCTGCAATCGCTCAATCGAGCCTGGCAGCAATTGACCGCCGCGCAACGCCAGGAGCCGGCCCTGGTGCTGGCCTATGCCGAGCAGCTGCGGCAACTGGGTGCCCAGGTCGAGGCCGAAGAGGCATTGCGAGTAGCACTCAAGCGTCACTACGACAGTCACCTGGCACGGCTGTATGGGTTGGTCCGGGGCAGTGATCCGATTCGCCAACTGCAAACGGCCGAAGGTTGGCTCAAGGAGCAGCCGGCGGATCCAGGCCTGTTGCTGACGCTGGGGCGTTTGAGTTTGCAGAACAGCTTGTGGGGCAAGGCGCGGGATTACCTGGAAAGCAGCCTGCGGATCCAACGCCATCCAGAAGCCTGCGCCGAGCTGGCGCGATTGCTGGCGCAACTGGGGGATGCCGAGCGCAGCAACCAGCTGTTCCAGGAAGGCTTGGGGCTGTTGGATGAGCGTTTGCTGGCGGCGCCACTGCCGGTTCCGGCGCAGGTTTTGCCGACCTGAGAGGGACGTGACTCATCCCTGAAAATTGGAATGAGACCTCTGTGACGAGGGAGCTTGCTGTGGCGAGGGGATTTATCCCCGCTGGGCTGCGGAGCAGCCCTAAGACCCGGCACCTCGGCGGGTCAGTTGCACTGAGTCCAACCGTCAAGGGGCCGCTGCGCAGCCCAGCGGGGATAAATCCCCTCGCCACAAACTTACCCTGTCCCCATTCCAGGCAGAAGTTGTCCTTGGGTGAACGATTGTGAATATCAGCCCGGTTTTCGGGCTGTGATCACTCCCTCAGCAAAGTCCTACAGCCCACTGCGCACAATCGTCTTGTCCCTGTCGGGAATTCCCTACACCTGCGGTGAAGTGTCTGCACGAGCGTGCCTTGAAAGGCGCGAGGGCTTTCCTCTACCGTAACTGCTTGTCTCTTCTGTTACGGAACCGCCATGTCTTTGGCCAGCTCACGCTTCTTTTTTTTCATGGCTTCCATCGCTGCCGCCCTGGTCTTGGGTATCGCCAGTTACCTGGAGTATTCGGTTGGCCTGACCCCCTGCAGCTTGTGTGTCTTGCAGCGCTTGTGCCTGACCTTGTTCCTGGTCAATTGCCTCGTTGCGTGCGTGCACGGACCGGGTCGCAAAGGCAGTATTTTCTATGGGGCGACGGGGTTCGTTTTTGCGTCGGGGGGCATGGTCCTGGCCTGGCGCCAGGTCCTGGTGCAAAGCATGTCGATCGAACACTTGCCCGACTGCGTGTCCCACTTGCGGCGAGCGGACACCTGGTGGTGTGCCGTGCATCGTGTCCTCGACGGCGCGGTCGACTGCGCGAGCATCACCTGGACGTTGTTTGACCTGAGCATCCCCGAATGGAGCCTGCTGTTTTTTATCGCCGTGTCCATTGTCACCACCTACCTGCTACTGCGCCTTGTCTGGAGCGCTCTGGTTCGACCGCTCGGCGGCGGAACGTCGCAGTGGGTGCGGATCATGGATTAAACACTTGTATGAACTTTATCTCCTGCGTACCTTGAAGCGGCTGTCGTGCGGGCATAATCTGGCCCGCACGTGTTTTGGAATTATGTCGCTCGATCACGTTGTGCCTGGTTTGCCCCTTGTCATCGGGGGCGTGGGCAGGCTGCGAGGGGCATGACTCACAAGGGAAGAAATCGCCATGCTCGAAAGTTGTCAGAATGCTCAGGAACGATGGGGCGGAGTGCATCTGCTGATCGACCGCTGGTTGCAGGAGCGTCACGAACTGGTTCGGGCCTATGATGCGCTTGGCGACAAGCCTGAAGCACTGAGCGAGAGCCGCAAGCCGTTGCAGGAGTTTTGCGGTGTGCTGGTCGACTATGTGTCTGCCGGTCATTTCGAGATCTACGAACAGCTGACGGGCGAAGCCAAGGCCTTCAACGACAAGCGTGGCCTGGAACTCGCCGAGCAGATCTACCCGCGTATCGATGTCATCACCGAGAAGCTGCTGGCCTTCAATGACCTGTGCGATGAAGGCAAGTGCGTTGCGGAAAAATTCAAGGAACTGGGTGGCTTGTTGCACGAGCGTTTCGAACTGGAAGACTGCCTGATCGAAGTGCTGCACAACGCCCATAAGGAAGAAGCGGCGGTACAGGCCTGAGCCTGAATGGTCTTGGGGCCGCGGCAAAAAAACGGTGCGCATTGCGCACCGTTTTTCGTTTGACCGGCGTCAGGTTGTGGCGCCCAGCAACTCGATCTCGAACACCAGCGGCGTGAACGGCGGGATCACATCGGCGGCCCCTTCGGCACCGTAGGCCTGACTCGAAGGAATCACCAGGCGCCACTTCGCGCCTACCGGCATTTGCGGCAATGCGCTGCGCCAGCCATCGATCACGCTGTCCAGGTTGAACCACTGCGCCTGGCCGTTGGAATCGAATACGGTGCCATCCGGCAGTCGACCGACGTACAGCACCTGGACCTTGCCGTGAGGGCCAGCCTTGGCACCTTTGCCAGGCTTGAGTTCGGTCAGCAGGATCCCATCCGCCAGTTGCTGGACGCCGGGACGGCTCTTTTCTTCGTTGAGAAATTTCTGCTCTGTTTGCAGCGCGGCGTCGACCTGGGGTGTCGTCGATTGCGCTGTCAGTTGCGCTTGATGCTCGGCGAGGATCTGTTCGATGCGCTCGTCCCTGAGGGCCAGTGGCTTGCCTTGATACGCCTGTTGCAGACCCTCGACCAGTGCCTGGATCTGGAGGTTTGGAACGTCCTGGCGCAAGCGTTCACCCAGGCTTGCGCCCAAGCTGTAGGCCAGGTCGTGGGCATCGCTTGCGCTGGTTTTTTCAACCGCCTGGGTCATGGAGCAAACCATGCACAGGCATAAAAAAAGCTGACGCGACATGTGTGGTCTCCGGCCTCGAATCGAGGAATTATGCCAGTGCCGATATCCATAAAGGTGGATTGCCCTGGCGCTGGCGCAGAAGATTTTTTGTCCCTTGCAACGCAACGTCTTGTGTACTGTCAACATGCCCTAGCGGCGGTTGCAGCAGAGGTCTAGTATGAGCCGCACTCACGTCAGTCAGGAGGTAACCCATGTCGGCCACCAAGAAGCCTGTAAACACTCCGTTGCACTTGCTCCAACAACTCTCGAGCAGCCTGCTCGAGCATCTGGAAAATGCCTGCGCGCAAGCCCTGGCTGATGCTGAAAAACTGCTCGCCAAACTGGAAAAACAACGCGGCAAAGCGCAAGAAAAACTGCACAAGTCACGCACCAAACTGCAAGACGCAGCCACCGCTGGCAAAGCCAAGGCACAAGCCAAGGCCAAGGACGTCGTGAAGGAGCTCGAAGAGCTGCTCGATGCCTTGAAGGATCGTCAATCCGAAACCCGCGCCTACATCCTGCAACTCAAGCGCGATGCCCAGGAAAGCCTGAAGCTGGCTCAAGGCGTAGGTCGCGTTCAAGAAGCTGCGGGCAAGGCCTTGAGTCTTCGTGCTGCCAAGCCTGCCGCTGTATCGGCCAAGAAACCTGCGGCTAAACCTGCTGCTGCAAAAACACCGGCCAAAGTAGCTGCCAAGCCAGTGACTAAGGCACCGAGCAAACCTGCTGCCAAACCGGTCGCGGCCAGCGCTGCAAAACCTGCGGCCAAAAAACCGGCTGTCAAAGCGGCCGCCAAGCCAGTGGCAAAAACGCCGGCCGCTAAACCGGCTGCTGCCAAGCCTGCTGCAAAAGCGGTGGCCAAGCCTGCGGCCAAAACCGCCGCCGCAAAACCCGCTGCAACGAAGACCGCTGCGGTCAAACCGGCTGCCAAGTCCGCTGCAAAACCTGCCGCGACCAAAGCTGCAGCAGCCAAACCTGCCGTGAAAGCCGCCGCCAAGCCAGCCACTGCCAAGGTCGCTGCGAAACCCGCCGCCAAACCTGCTGCGGCCAAGCCAGCTGCCGCGAAGTCGACGGCTGCCAAGCCCGCGACCAAGCCTGCGGTGAAAAAGCCAGCCGCCAAACCTGCAACGGCATCGGCAGCCAAGCCTGCTGCATCGGCCCCGGCAGCGACGGCAGCGCCTGCTCCAGCGGCCAGCACGCCGGCGTCGGCATCCAGCCCGTCCGCCTCCGTTGCGCCAAGCAGCACCCCAACCAGCGCCTCTTAAGTGCTGGACACCGCGACGCGCAGCTGAAGCAGCGCGTCGTGGTTCGCCGGGCCGGCATTCTCCGCCAGCCCCGACAGCCATTGCGCTGTTTTCTTTTGCCCGCCAGGCCAGTCCTTTGCCGCAGCCTCCAAACGTTCCAGCAATTGCCGTTCGGCCTCCAGCTCCAGTTGCTTGACCTGCTCGCGCAGATGCTTGAGTGGCGCGTCGTCAAGGGCGCGGGTTTTCCATTGGTTGCGCAGCCTGCGCAATGGCTGGACGACCTCTGAATCCCAGGGTTTGGCCACTTGTCTAAGCTGTTTCATCCGGTGTTCATTGCAGGCCACGCCGCGTTGCTCCAGCCACAGGCCGCAAAGTAACAGGCAGATACTCTCGCCAGTCGCCTGCAAGGCCAGGCAGGCCGGTTCCACGCCAGGTTTGGCATAGAGCTCAAGGGAAAAACTCCACAGGTCAGGGGCCATCGTGCTACTCGCGCCAGTTGCGAGCGAAGCTGGTAGACTCCGCCGCCATTATGATCCGACTTCAGAACCTGACTTTACAGCGTGGCCCGCAACGTCTGCTAGAAGACGCCGAGCTGACCCTGCACGCCGGCCACAAAGCTGGCCTCATCGGTGCCAACGGTGCCGGCAAATCCAGCCTGTTCGCCTTGCTGCGCGGTGAGCTGCACCCGGACTCGGGCGATTGCTCGCTGCCGGCCGACTGGCGCATCGCCCACATGCGCCAGGAGGTCGACACGCTTGAGCGCCTGGCGGTGGACTATGTGCTCGATGGCGACTTGCGCCTGCGCCAGGTCCAGCGCGACCTGGCGGCGGCCGAGGCGGCCCATGACGGCGCAGCCCAGGCGCGTCTGCACGCCGAGCTCGACAGTGCCGATGGCTACACCGCCGATGCGCGGGCGCGCAAATTGCTCGCCGGCCTGGGCTTCACCAATGAACAGATGGACCGCCAGGTCGGCGATTTTTCCGGTGGCTGGCGGATGCGCCTGAACCTGGCGCAGGCCTTGATGTGCCCTTCGGACCTGTTGCTGCTCGACGAACCGACCAACCACTTGGACCTCGACGCCATCATCTGGCTTGAAGACTGGCTCAAGAGTTATCCGGGCACGCTGCTGCTGATTTCCCACGACCGGGATTTCCTCGACGCCGTGGTGGACCACGTCGCCCATG
Source organism: Pseudomonas sp. FG6 (assembly GCF_057809015.1). Classification (NCBI taxonomy): domain Bacteria; kingdom Pseudomonadati; phylum Pseudomonadota; class Gammaproteobacteria; order Pseudomonadales; family Pseudomonadaceae; genus Pseudomonas; species Pseudomonas sp. FG6. The sequence goes on along the minus strand of NZ_JBMDJD010000013.1, from coordinate 57,125 downwards.
TCGACCAGCGCAAGCTCACCTTGTACCGCGGCGGCTACAGCGCCTTCGAGCGTGCCCGCGCCGAACGCCTGGCCCAGCAACAGCAGGCCTACGAGAAGCAGCAGGCGCAGCGTGCGCACATGGAAAGCTACATCGCCCGCTTCAAGGCCCAGGCCACCAAGGCGCGCCAGGCCCAGAGCCGGATCAAGGCGCTGGAGCGGATGGAAGAGCTGTCCGCGGCCCACGTCGATTCGCCGTTTGATTTTGTCTTTCGCGAATCCACCAAGATCTCCAGCCCGCTGATCGACCTGTCCGACGCGCGCCTGGGCTACGGCGAAAAGGCCGTGCTGGAAAAGGTGAAGCTGCAACTGACGCCTGGCGCACGGATCGGCCTGCTGGGTCCCAACGGCGCAGGCAAGTCGACCCTGATCAAGAACCTTTCCGGCGAGCTGCAACCGTTGGCCGGTCGTCTGACCCGCGGCGAAAACACGGTCGTCGGTTACTTCGCCCAGCATCAGCTCGATTCGCTGGATTCCAAGGCCAGCCCGTTGCTGCACCTGCAACGCCTGGCCCCGACCGAGCGCGAGCAGACCCTGCGCGATTTCCTCGGTGGTTTCGATTTCCGTGGGGCGCGCATCGACGAGCCGGTGCTGAATTTCTCCGGTGGCGAGAAGGCGCGCCTGGCGCTGGCGCTGATCGCCTGGGGCCGGCCGAACCTGCTGCTGCTCGACGAACCGACCAACCACCTGGACCTGGAAATGCGCCTGGCCCTGACCATGGCCTTGCAGGAATTCAGTGGCGCGGTGCTGGTGGTCTCCCACGATCGGCATCTGCTCAAGAGCACCACGGATAACTTCTTCCTGGTGGCCGACGGCAAGGTCGAGGAGTTCGACGGTGATCTGGAAGACTACGCCCGTTGGCTGGTGGAATATCGCCAGCGCAATGCGCCTGTCAGCAGCACCCCGGTCAATCCGGACAAGACCGACAAGAAAGCCCAGCGCCAGGCCGCCGCGGCCCTGCGTCAGCAGTTGGCACCGCATAAGCGCGAGGCCGATAAACTCGAAGCCGAACTGAGCAAGCTGCACGAAAAGTTGCAGAAAATCGAAACCAGCCTGGGCGACAGTGGTCTCTACGAGGCAGCGCGCAAGGATGAGTTGCGCGATCTGCTGGCCGAGCAGGCCAGGCTCAAGGTTCGGGAAGCGGAGCTCGAGGAGGCGTGGATGCAAGCCCTGGAATTGCTGGAAACCCTGCAAGCGGAGCTGGAGGCGCTGTCCTGATGGAGGCGTTGACGTTGCCGGTACCGATCCTGTGGATCGAGCCGATCTGGCTCGGCGTGCAAGTGCTGCTGATCCTGCTGATCGGCTATTTCGCGCAGCGTTTCGTGGCGCGGGCCCTCACGGGCCTGGGCGAGCGTTACCCGTTCCCACCGCAACTGGTGATCATCCTGCGTGGCGTATTGCGCTGGCTGATCATGGGCAGTGCGGTGCTGGTGGTGCTCGAACGCCTGGGTGTCTCGGCCACGGTGCTGTGGACCGCTGTCTCGGGGTTCGTCGCAGTGGCTGCGGTGGCGTTCTTCGCCATCTGGAGCGTGCTCTCCAACCTGCTGTGCGCCGTTCTGATTTATACCGTCGGGCCGTTTCGCCTGGGTGATGTGGTCGAGTTGGTGGAAGCCACCGACAAGCCCGGCATCAAGGGAAAAGTGGTCGCGATCAACCTGCTCTACACCACGCTGATCGAACCCGAGGAGCTCGGCACCGGCAGTTCGATGGTGCAAGTGCCCAACAGCCTGTTCTTCCAGCGCTCGGTTCGGCGCTGGCGCGGCAGCGAGACCTTTCCGGTGGGCGGTTTCGTCGAATAAAGGACTGCTACGCAGCCCAGCGGGAGCAAGCTCCCTCGCCACGGTGTTCATACGGGCTCAAGTGTTTGTGCAAAAAAACGTTGGTCAACGGCCTGGCGGCACATTAGCTTAGTCGTTTCGACGAATCTGAGCCGAGGTGTGCGATGTTGCTGGAGACGTGGCTGGCGTTTTTCGCTGCGTGCTGGGTGATCAGCCTTTCGCCGGGTGCCGGTGCCATCGCATCGATGTCCAGCGGTCTGCGATATGGTTTCTGGCGCGGCTACTGGAATGCCTTGGGCCTGCAGTTGGGCCTGGTGCTGCAAATCGTGATTGTTGCCGCTGGTGTGGGGGCGATCCTCGCGGCCTCGGCCACCGCGTTCTATGCGATCAAGTGGTTCGGCGTGGCCTACCTGGTCTACCTGGGCATCAAGCAGTGGCAAGCCATCCCCGGTGAGCTCAGCGATGACGCGACCGTGCGGCCGATCGGCAAGCCCCTGGCGCTGATATTTCGCGGCTTCCTGGTCAACATCAGCAACCCCAAGGCGCTGGTGTTCATGCTGGCGGTGCTGCCGCAGTTCATCGACCCCCATGCTCCGTTGATCAAGCAGTACCTGATCCTGGGCGCGACCATGATCTGCGTCGACCTGATCGTCATGGCCGGCTACACCGGATTGGCGTCGAAAGTGCTGCGCCTGTTGCGCACCCCGAAACAGCAGCGGCGGATGAACCGCACCTTTGCCGGGTTGTTCATGGGGGCGGCGGGTTTGCTCGCGACGATCCGCAGGGCAGCCGTCTAGGCAAACCACTTGTGGTGGGGCACTTGTGGGAGCAAGGCTTGCCCGCGATGAAGGCGATGGGGTCTCTCAGAAATCGAGTCGCCTATATCGCGGGCAAGCCTTGCTCCCACAGGATCTCCTGGCCGCAGCGCATTCGCTCAGTGGATCAACGCAAGATCACCGGCGCCGTGTCCCGTGGCAGGTTGTTGCGTTGCACGGGTTCACGAGGTTGTTCGTAGCTCGGGCCGCCGAGCTGTTCGCTCAGTTGTCGCGCCACGTCTTCGCCCAAGGCCTTGGACACTTCACGCACCACCCGTGGGCGGTTGAGGCTGATGTGCACGTCCCGGTGGTTCATCAGCTTGGTGTCCTGGCCTTCGCCCATGGCGGTGAAGGCTGAGGTGACTTCAAACGTCTTGGTGTTGATCAGGCTGAAATCCGCCACCAGGGTCAGCGCCAGCACCGCCGAGTAGCTGTCGGTGTTGGACAACTCGTTGATGTCGCGGGTGAAGTCGATGTCCGACACGGTGCCGAACAGCACGTAGTCGGCACCCTTGAAGTTCCCGGCCTTGATGCGTTTGATCACATCGTATACGTCACCCTTGGAGGACGCGGTGTAGGGCGTGCCCTGCACCAGCTGGAACATCCCGCTGCGCAGGATCTCACCCTTGATGTCGCCGGTGAACTTGCGCAGCTCGCCCTGCTCGATGTAGCTGTTGGTGGCTTCCATCTCATCGTAGCTCGACGAGGCGCTGGCACTGTAGCCGTTCGCCTGGAAGTTGTTCTGGGCCGAAACGGTGTGGATGTATTCCTCCACCTGCTGTTGGTACGCCAAGTCAGTGACGGCGACTTTCGGGGCCGCCTGCGCGCCGAACGCGCAGGCCAGGGCCATGATGCCTATCCATGTGCGCATGGCTTAACGCTCCGTGGTCTTGCGGATTTCTTTTTCGTCCATCCACTCGGCCAGGCCGCTTTCAACGTCGATCAATTGCAGGCTGAATTTGTAGAAGACGTCCTTGTAGTCGCTGCTGCGCTTGACGATCGAGCTGATGGAGCCCTCGAGGCGGTACTTGGCGGCGATCATGTTGCCGGTCTTGGCCACGGTGCTTTTCTTGTACAGGCCGCTCTGGTTCTGCAGCTTGAGCTGGTCGACCTGGCTGTCCATGGCGGTGTTGTCGCTGGCGAAGCGGGCCGCGCCGGTCTTCATCAGCTGGGTCTTGATGCTGGTGGTGATCTCGCGGGTGTCGATGTATTCGCTGGTCTTGTTCTTCACGTCGTAGACCTGGACCACCGGGCGGCCTTGCAGGATGCCGGACTGGGCCAGGGAGCGGGTCATGGACTCGGCGATCATTTGCAGGTCGGTGGAGCCGAACTCGTTGGTCACGGTTTCCACGGCCTTGGTGTCGCCGTAGCTAATGTTCTTGTTGCCCAGCACCGGGGAGTTGTTGGCGCAGCCGCTGACCAGCAGGGCGGCGAGGGCGAGGGAGGAAATGCGTAGGAACATGCGGGTGCTCTCAAATTGCTGCATAAAGGGTGGTGTGAGGGAGTGTGGGAGCAAGCTTTGCTCCCACGACTCACCACAGGCTTCAGGCCAAAGGCTTGCTGATCGGGATCAGGCTCAGGGCGTATTGATTTCCAAACGGAAATCCACGGCCTTGGGCGTCGGTGCGATGGCGGGCAGGAAGCTGGTCTGTTCGCCATACAGCGTCAGGCTTTTCCAGGTTTCCGGCTCGGCGATCGGGAAGCCTTCCGGCCCCAGCCAGGCGAAGCGGTAATACATGGTCTTGTTGTTGAAGCTGGTATTGCTCAACTGCACATTGACGGTCATGTAGCCGTTTTCCCGGGCCACGCGCATGGCGCCGACCACGATGTTCTTTGTCTTGCCCATCGCCACGACTTTGCTGGCGGCGCTGCCCGGCTCCGGAGGTGGCGGGGTGGCGCAACCGGCCAGCAAGGCCAGGGCGCCGACGGCGATCAGTTTTAAACGCATACGAACAAAGACTCCGTTCTTAAGGTTGCTTGAGGCTGGCGACAGCGGTTGGGTTGGCGCTTGGGATCACATGGGCGGCCACGCCACTGGCGAAGACCTGGTTGCCCACGGCCCGCAGGCTGATGACCTGGTAACGCTGGTCGACGTTGACCTTGACCACTGAGCCGCCTACCGCGTTTGGCAGCGTTACCTGGTGTTCGCCTTTCTTCAGGCGCAGGCGTACCACTTGGGTGTAATCCGGCAGGGTGCGCCAGGTCCGGGTGTCGGCGCCTTCGAGCACGGCCGAGGTAATGCCCACGGCCAGGCCGGCCAGGGGGTTGGTGTCGTTGATCTGCTTTTGTGCCACGCCACGGGTGATGGCGCGCACGGTCGTGCGCAGGATGATGCCCGGCATATCGTCGCGCAGGGCGCGGCGGGACATGGCGGTGGTGCTGTTGAGCGCCGTGAGGTCCAGTTGGCGACCGTCGACGCCGATCTGGGCGAAGGCAACGGTGGAGGTGTCAGGCTTGATCACCGGGAACGACAGAGGCGTGATCACCAGGTTGCCGCTGATGGGCAAGGGCAGCGGAATGCGGATCGAGTCCCGGGAAGGAGCCAGGCCGCTCTGCACCACGATCAGGATGTCGCTGTCGTCGTCTTTGGCAGCAGGCTTGTCGAGGTTGAGCAGGGCCTGTTCCAGCAGTGGGGTGTTGGGGCGCAGTTCGGCGGCCTTGCGATAACCCGGCGCAGCGAGGTCTTTTTCGCCCAGGGCTTCATAGACGAAGCCGGCCAGGTAATGGCTGAACGCGCTCTGGTAACCGTTTTTGAGGCTGACCACTTCCGGCGCGTCGAGGCTGGCCACCGGGTAGCCCTTGAGGTCCTTGTACTGCGTCTGGATGCCTTGTTTCTCGGCTTCCTCCTCGCGCTTGAGGTATTCCTTGTCTCGCAGGTCGGCAATCACCGCTTCGCGCTCGTGAGTCTTCTTGATCTGCGTCCGCGCGCCGTCGAAGTCGTTCACCGCCAGCAGGTTCAAGGCCATCTGCGTGGTCAGCATGACCTTCTCGTAGTCGTAGCCTTCATAGCGCCGGACTTTGTCATTGACCAGGAAGCTGCCGAATTGGGCGAGGTACTTGGCGGTGTCGAGCTTGACGGTGTCTTCCCAGCGGGCCACTTGCTGGTCGGCGCTGGTCCAGGCTGCCTGGCTGCCGGACAGATCGCCCTTGGCGCGCAACAACTCACCTTTCTCGAAGAAATAGAGCAGGTCTTTGTCTTGGCTGGAATTGTTCTTTTCCAACAGGGTCAATGCCGCATCGACGTTGCCGGAGGCCAGTTGCTGGTTGGTCTGGGCCAGTTCGCTGTCGTAATTGCGAAATACCGAACAGCCGGACAGCAAGGTGATCGCCCCGAGGGCGACCGAGAAAACGGCGCGGGATGCCATGAACATTTCTTCCCTGATAGCAGCCTGGGTGTGCGGGTCGGGCTGGAGCGATCCCACGGACAAGCGCCGCAACGCTGTCAGTTCCTCATAACCGGAGGAGCTTTTATGCCATTGGATAATAAGAAGGCGGCGCGATTATAAACATGGCCGTTGGCTATGTAATGGCTTTTTAATCGCCAAATGCCTTTTTTGTGACATCACCTCCAAAGCGTGAAAATCCGATGAAAAAACGTTGTTAATGCACATCGGCTCTTGAGCCAAACTCATTGGGAGTGAACAATGTGTTACTTCTTATTACCAATTGAGAGTCATTCATGACTGCCCCGTTTCGTTTCCTGGCCTGGCTTGCACTGCCGCTGTTCGCGCTGTGCAGTACGCCGTTGCTGGCCGACACCGTTCAGGGCGCTCCCCAAGCGCTGCACATGTTGGATTACATCGGGGCGGACTACCCGCCAACGGTCGAGGCGGGCAAGGTCATCGACGACTCTGAATACCGCGAGCAGTTGGAATTCACCCAGGTGTTGGAAGGCCTGATCGCCGAGCTGCCGGCCAAGCCAGAGAAGGCCGAGCTGGTTCAAGGCATCGCGACCTTGCGCAGTGCCATCACCCAGCGCCAGGAGGGCGGCGATGTTTCCCGTCTGGCTCGCCAACTGGGGGCCAAGTTGGCGGTGGCCTATGAGGTCAGCCAGGCGCCGGTCATCACCCCGGACCCTACTCGTGGTGCACCGCTGTATGCCCAGAATTGCTCGGTTTGCCACGGCGCCACCGGTGCCGGCGATGGTCCGGCCGGTGTCGGCCTGGAGCCACCGCCCGCCAACCTGCGGGACGGCCAGCGTGTCGATCGCCTGAGCCTCTACGCGATCTACAACACCCTGGGCATGGGCATTGAAGGCACCGACATGCCGGCCTTCGCCGACCAGCTCGACGACCGTCAACGCTGGGACCTGGCGACCTACATTGCCAGCTTCAGCGCCGACCCGGCCGCCGCCAAGAGTGAGCAGGTGTTCAACCTGGCCGACCTGGCTCGCCAGACACCGGCCGAGGTCCTGGCCGCGCAAGGGCCCGCAGCGGCGGCGACCTTCCGCGCCCAGCGTGCCCAGCCGCCACAAGTGCAGCGCGGCCCGGGGCAATTGCTCGACTACACCGCGGCAACCCTGGACAAGAGCATCGCGGCGTACCGTGCCGGTGACCACGACCAAGCCTATGACCTGTCGGTCGCCGCGTACCTGGAAGGCTTCGAGCTGGTGGAAAGTTCGCTGGATAACGTCGACGCCAATGTACGCAAGGACACCGAGAAGGCCCTGATGGCCTACCGTCAGTCCTTGCAGGACGGCTTGCCGGTGGAGCAGGCCGAGCAACGCCTGGACGCGGCCAAGGCCAAGTTGAAGGCGTCTGCCGGCCTGCTGGGCGGTGACGGCTTGAGTTGGTCGCTGAGCTACATCTCTGGCCTGCTGATCCTGTTGCGTGAAGGGCTGGAAGCGATTCTGGTGCTGGCGGCGATCCTGGCTTTCCTGCGTAACACCGGCCAGCAGTCGGCGGCGCGCAGCGTCAACGTCGGTTGGGGCCTGGCGCTGTTGGCCGGCCTGGCAACGTGGGGGCTGGCGGCCTACGTGATCGATGTCAGCGGCGCCCAGCGTGAGCTGCTGGAAGGCGCGACCGCGTTGTTTGCCAGTGTGATGGTGCTGTGGCTGGGCGTCTGGATGCATGACCGGCGCCACGCGGCGGCCTGGCAGGACTACATCAAGAGCAGCCTGGTGGGTGGCGGTGGTCGTTTTGGTTTCGCGATCTTGGCGTTTTTCTCGGTTTACCGTGAATTGTTCGAAGTGATCCTGTTCTACGAGACCCTGTGGTTGCAGGCAGGCCCAGCCGGACACAACGCCGTGCTGGCGGGCGGCGCGTCGGCGCTGGTGTTGCTGGTGGGGTTGGCCTGGGTGATCCTGCGCGGCTCGGCGAAGCTACCGCTGGCGCTGTTCTTCAGCATCAACGCTGCGTTGCTGTGTGCGCTGTCGGTGGTCTTCGCCGGTCATGGCGTGAAGGCGTTGCAGGAAGCCGGGATCTTCGGCACTCGTCCGGTGGCGTTCTTTGATTTCGACTGGCTGGGCATCCATGCCGATGCCTATTCGTTGACCGCTCAAGTGCTGGCGATCCTGGCGATCGTGGTGCTGTACGGGCGCAGTTGGGTGGCGGAGAAGCGTCGGGTCCAGGTGTCCTGAAGCGCGGCCTTCGCTGCGCTCATCTTCGCGGGCAAGTTTTGCTCCCACAGTGATCACTCTCTGTGGGAGCAAAGGGCGTCAGGCGTCGTTCTCGTGTGTCAGCTCCAAGACCCGGTCCACCAACTTGTTGATGCCCGAGGCCGCTTCGCTGATGTTCTGCGCCAACATGTAGGCCGGAGTGCTGACCAGTTTGCGCGCGGTGTCTTCGACGATGTCGGTGACGGCGCAATCTTCGTGGGTACCCCCCATTTTGGTCACCGCCGCCGCCGTGTCGGCATCGTGGCCGATGGTGCAGATGACCCCGGGACCATAGATTTTCGCCGCCAGGGCCGGTGAAATGCAGATCAGGCCCACCGGTTTGCCCGCCTCGGCAAAGGCTTCGGCCAGCGCCAGGACTTCTGGCTGGACGCTGCAGCCAGCCCCTTCGACGGCAAAGTTGGACAGGTTTTTCGCCGAGCCGAAACCACCCGGGATGATCAATGCGTCGAAATCCTCGGCCCTGGCGTCGCGCAAGTCCTTCACGTTGCCCCGGGCGATCCGTGCCGACTCCACTAACACGTTGCGGCTCTCGGGCATGGGTTCGCCAGTCAGGTGATTGATCACGTGCATCTGGGCAATGTCCGGCGCAAAGCATTGGACCTGCGCTCCGCGTTGGTCCAGGCGCAGCAAGGTGATCACGCTTTCGTGGATCTCCGCGCCGTCGTATACGCCACAGCCGGAAAGGATCACTGCAATTTTTTTGCTCATGGGCTTTTCTCCAGATTCATGGCGTTAAATGTCCACTAATTTGTCATTCGTTGCCATAGGGCTGGCGGGCGGTTGCACCCGATCTCCCATCATCGTGCCCACCCCTGCGCAAAACCCTCTTCGCATGGAGCGCAACGCTTTCTAGATGGATCGCAACCGGGGCGGGGTGTTCATTCTTTGGGAGCGGCTGTCCGGTGCGTTCCAGGAAGCGAACGTCAACGAGCCGTGGATTGGACGTGGCGGGCCGGCCCCGTAGCCAGGGCCGGATTGTCGGCTACCGCCCGTTCAGCGGCAGCGGGTTTACTCGGTTGGCGCCGTAGGTTCGCCTGACCGGGTTTGTTCCAGGCGCTCGGCTTCGAGGACTTTCCTGGCCAGCCGCGCGTTCTTGAGGCGGCGGCGCAGCCAGAGGCCAAAACCCAGTACCAGCAGGCTGCCGAGCACCCACAATTCATACTTCTTGATGCTGGGCAGGATGGTTTCGAGCGCGGCGCCGAAATGATAGGCGGCGGCAGCCAGCGCCGTCGCCCAGACGGCCGCGCCGAGGCCGTTGAGCAAGAGGTAGCGGCCCGGCGGATAGCCGGAAAGGCCGATCGCCACCGGCATCACCGTGCGCAGGCCGTAGACGAAGCGAAAGCTCAGGACCCAGATGTCCGGATGCTTGCGAATGTGTTCCAGGGCGCGATCACCCATCAGTTGCCAGCGCGGCCTGCGCGCCAGCAGCTTGCGCCCGTGCTTGCGGCCCAGGAAGTACCACAGCTGGTCCCCCGCGTAGCTGCCGCAGAACGCCACGACCACCACCAGGTTGATGTCCATGTAGCCACGGAACGCCAGGAAGCCTGCGAGCACGAGGATGGTTTCGCCTTCGAAGAACGTGCCGATGAACAGGGCCAGGTAGCCGAAGTCATTTAGAAATTGTTGGAGCATTGTCTGGGTGCTGGCGAAATGAACGCGCAGCCTAACCCTTCAGGCACATTCAGGAAAGTATCGAAATGTGTCTCGACGTGAACAACCCCTGCAACGACAATAACTGCGACGACAAGTCACAGGGTGCAGCCGAACATTGCGACCCCGGCGCAACACTTCTGTAATGCTTTGGTCATAATGACCGCTTATAACTGTCACGCTCGCCCGTCCGCGCGGGCTCAGGAGTCTGCCGTGAGCTTTACCCCCGCCAATCGTCTGTTCCCTGCCACTCGCCTGCGTCGCAATCGCCGCGATGAGTTCTCGCGTCGGCTGGTGCGTGAAAACGTGCTGACCACCAGCGATCTGATCCTGCCGGTGTTCGTGCTGGACGGGGAGAACCGTCGCGAGGCCGTGGCCTCGATGCCTGGGGTAGAGCGCCTGACCATCGACCTGTTGCTGGAGGAAGCCGCCAAGTGGGTCGAGTTGGGGATCCCGGCGCTTGCGCTGTTTCCCGTCACACCGCTGGCCCTCAAGTCCCTGGACGCCGCCGAAGCCTGGAACCCGGAAGGCATCGCTCAGCGCGCCACCCGCGCCCTGCGCGCCCGCTTTCCGGAGCTGGGGGTGATCACCGATGTTGCCCTGGACCCGTTCACGACCCATGGCCAGGATGGCATCCTCGACGAGGACGGCTATGTGCAGAACGACATCACCGTCGATGCGCTGGTACGCCAGGCGTTGTCCCACGCCGAGGCCGGGGCCCAGGTGGTGGCACCGTCGGACATGATGGACGGACGTATCCAGGCGATTCGCGAAGCCCTCGAGGTGGCCGGTCACGTCAACGTGCGGATCATGGCCTATTCGGCCAAGTACGCCAGCGCCTACTACGGCCCGTTCCGCGATGCGGTCGGTTCGGCCCTGAACCTGGGCAAGGCCAACAAGGCCTCCTATCAGATGGACCCGGCCAACGGCCACGAAGCCCTGCACGAAGTGGCGGCTGATCTGTCAGAAGGGGCAGACATGGTCATGGTCAAGCCGGGCATGCCTTACCTCGACATCCTTTACCGGGTCAAAGACGCATTCAAGGTGCCGACCTTCGTTTACCAGGTCAGCGGTGAGTACGCCATGCACATGGCGGCGATCCAGAACGGCTGGTTGGGCGAAGGCGTCATTCTCGAATCATTGACCGCTTTCAAACGCGCAGGAGCTGATGGCATCCTGACATACTTTGCCGTGCGCGCCGCCCAATTGTTACGCGAGCAGAAATAGCCTGCCAGGAACTTGCGATGAATACCGAAGGACTTTCTGAAGTTGCTGTAAAAGACGCCCAACCCGTGGTCGAGCAGATCGCCGAGACGCCGCCGGAACTGGCGCCCGCCCCGGCGGTGGCCGTCGAGCCCGCCCCGGTCCCGGCGATCGTCATCCCCAGCCTGGATGACAGCAGCCTGTATATCCATCGTGAGCTGTCGCAACTGCAGTTCAATATCCGCGTATTGGAGCAGGCGCTGGACGAGTCCTACCCGCTGCTCGAACGCCTGAAGTTCCTGCTGATCTTTTCCAGCAACCTGGACGAGTTCTTCGAGATCCGCGTCGCCGGCCTGAAGAAGCAAATCACCTTCGCCCGTGAACAGGCCGGCGCTGACGGTCTGCAACCGCACCAGGCCCTGGCGCGTATCAGCGAGCTGGTCCACGGCCAGGTGGATCGCCAGTACGCCATCCTCAACGACATCCTGTTGCCGGAGCTGGAGAAGCACCAGGTCCGCTTCATCCGTCGCCGCAACTGGAACACCAAGATCAAGACCTGGGTGCGCCGTTACTTCCGCGACGAAATCGCCCCGATCATCACCCCGATCGGCCTCGACCCGACGCACCCGTTCCCGCTGCTGGTCAACAAAAGCCTGAACTTCATCGTCGAGCTCGAAGGTATCGATGCGTTCGGCCGCGACTCCGGCTTGGCGATCATTCCGGCACCACGCCTGCTGCCACGGGTCATCCGCGTGCCGGAAGATGTCGGCGGCCCAGGCGACAACTATGTGTTCCTGTCGTCGATGATCCACGCCCACGCCGATGATCTGTTCCAGGGCATGAAGGTGAAGGGCTGCTATCAGTTCCGCCTGACCCGCAACGCCGACCTGTCGGTGGACACCGAGGACGTCGAGGACCTGGCCCGTGCCTTGCGCGGCGAGCTGTTCTCCCGTCGCTACGGCGATGCGGTGCGCCTGGAAGTGGCCGACACCTGTCCGAAGCACTTGTCCGACTACCTGCTCAAGCAGTTCAACCTGCACGAGACCGAGCTGTATCAGGTCAATGGTCCGGTCAACCTGACCCGGTTGTTCAGCATCACCGGCCTGGACAGTCACCCGGAGCTGCAATATTCGCCGTTCACCCCGCAGATCCCCAAGCTGCTGCAGAACAGCGAGAACATTTTCAACGTGGTGAGCAAGCAGGACATCCTGTTGTTGCACCCGTTCGAGTCGTTCACCCCCGTGGTCGACCTGTTGCGCCAGGCCGCCAAGGACCCTCACGTTCTGGCGGTGCGCCAGACCCTGTACCGCAGTGGCGCCAACTCGGAAATCGTCGACGCCTTGGTGGATGCGGCGCGCAACGGCAAGGAAGTCACCGCGGTGATCGAATTGCGCGCGCGCTTCGACGAGGAATCCAACCTGCAACTGGCCAGTCGCCTGCAAGCGGCCGGTGCGGTGGTGATCTACGGCGTGGTCGGCTTCAAGACCCACGCCAAGATGATGCTGATCCTACGGCGCGAAGCCGGGGAGATTGTGCGCTATGCCCACTTGGGCACGGGTAACTACCACGCCGCCAACGCCCGCTTGTACACCGACTACAGCCTGCTGACCTCCGACGACGCGTTGTGCGAAGACGTGGGCAAGCTGTTCAGCCAGTTGATCGGCATGGGCAAGACCCTGCGCATGAAGAAGCTGCTGCACGCGCCGTTCACCCTGAAAAAGGGCATGCTCGACATGATCGCCCGGGAAACGCAGTTCGCCCTGGACGGCAAGCCGGCGCACATCATTGCCAAGTTCAACTCGCTGACCGACCCGAAGATCATCCGCGCGCTGTACAAGGCCAGCCAGTCGGGCGTGCGCATCGACCTGGTGGTGCGCGGCATGTGCTGCCTGCGGCCGGGCATCGCGGGGGTGTCCCACAACATCCACGTGCGCTCGATCATCGGGCGCTTCCTGGAGCATACGCGGGTGTTCTACTTCCTCAACGGCGGCGAGGAGCAGATGTTCCTGTCCAGCGCCGACTGGATGGAGCGCAACCTCGACAAGCGTGTCGAGACCTGTTTCCCGGTGGAAGGCAAGAAGCTGATCCTGCGGGTCAAGAAGGAGCTGGAAAGCTACCTGACCGACAACACCCACAGCTGGACCCTGCAATCGGACGGTCGCTATATCCGTAACACCCCGACCGGCAACCAGAACCCGCGCAGCGCCCAGGCGGCCTTGCTGGAGCGCTTGAGCAGTCCGGTGTTGGCAGTTAACTAAACGCTTGAAGGGTAGGGGGCAGGCTTCGCTTTTGTGGCGAGGGAGCTTGCTCCCGCTGGGTCGCGCAGCGGCCCAAAATCTTGGGAGGGCTTCGCCCTCCAGCGGGAGCAAGCTCCCTCGCCACAAGGGATTGCAGTAGCAATCAGTGAATGTTCAGCACGATCCCGACCCGGGTCAGCCATTCCGCTTCCTGGGCGAAGTCGGCCTGGGTCAGCTGGTTCTCTTCCAGCCAGTCCTCGGGGAATATCACATCCAGTTGGTCGCCGTTGGCGTGCAGGGCCACTTGCGGCATTTGCTGGGTGCCGCGGATGTGGTGGAACAGGATCGCAAAGCGCAGTAGCACGCACAGGCGAATCAGCTTGATGCCGTCATCGCCGAATTCGGCAAATTTATCCTTGGGAATGTTGCGTCGGTGCCCACGCACCAACAGTGCGAGCATCTGCTGGTCTTCCCGGGAGAAGCCCGCCAGGTCGGAGTGCTCGATCAGATAGGCACCGTGCTTGTGGTAGTGATAGTGGGCGATGTCCAGGCCCACTTCATGCACCTTGGCGGCCCAACTGAGCAGTTCGCGCCAGACGCCGTCATTGAGGTCCCAATCGTCGGCCACCTGGTCGAAGGCATGCAGCGCCTTGCGCTCGACGCGCACGGCCTGCTCCTGGTCGACGTGGTAACGCTCCATGAGTGAGCCCAGGGTGCGCTCGCGCACGTCTTCGTGATGATGGCGTCCCAGCAGGTCGTAGAGCACGCCTTCGCGCAGGGCACCCTCGCAGTGGTCCATGCGTTGCAGTTCCAAGGCATCGAAAATCGCTTCGAGGATCGCCAGGCCCGCCGGGAAAATCGCCCGGCGGTCGGGTTTGATGCCTTCGAAATCGATCTTGTCCGCGTCGCCCAACTTGAACACCCGGCGCTTGAGCCACGCCAGGCCTTCGGCGTTGACCTCGCCGTTGCCATGGCCGCCGGCCTTGAGGGCCAGGCCGATGGCACGGATGGTGCCCGAGGAGCCGATGGCTTCGTCCCAGGTCAGGCGGTGCAGGGCGTGTTCGATGCTCATGATTTCCAGGCGCGCCGCCGTGTACGCCTGGGCGTAGCGGGCCGGGGTGATCTTGCCGTCGCGGAAATAGCGTTGGGTGTAGCTGACGCAGCCCATTTGCAGGCTTTCGCGCAGCAGCGGTTCGAAGCGTTGGCCGATGATGAATTCGGTGCTGCCCCCGCCGATGTCCGCCACCAGGCGCTTGCCCGGGGTGTCGGCCAGGGTATGGGAGACGCCCAGGTAGATCAGGCGGGCTTCTTCACGGCCGGAGATGACTTCCACCGGATGGCCAAGGATCTCCTCGGCGCGGTGGATGAACTCGCCACGGTTGCGCGCCTCGCGCAGGGCGTTGGTGCCGACGATCCGCACCGCGCCCAGGGGCATGCCGTTGATCAGTTGGGCGAAGCGCTTGAGGCAGTCGAGCCCGCGCTGGATGGATTCCTCGCTCAGCTGGCGGGCTTCGTCGATGCCGGCGGCCAACTGGACCTTTTCACCGAGCCGCTCAAGAATGCGGATCTCCCCGTTCTGGGCTTTGGCGACGACCATGTGGAAGCTGTTGGAGCCCAGGTCTATGGCAGCGATCAGGGACAGATTCTTGGCTTGAGATAGCGGCATGGTCAAAAAGTCTCGGTCGATAACCTTGCCATCCTGCCACGATCAACCGCATACGCCAACGCGCCTGAACCAAACCCTTGAGCCAGAGCAATGTCGGCTTGGTTTTCCACAGAAGTGTTCACTGACAGTCAGGCGGGCTCGACCGTCCCGATAAAATTCGCCAGTTCCGCGGTCTGCGGATTGGCGAACAACACCTTGGGATCTCCCACCTCGTGCACCTTGCCCTGGTGCATGAACACCAGTTTGTCGCCCACTTCCCGGGCGAACCGCATTTCGTGGGTGACCATAATCAGCGTCATGCCTTCTTTAGCCAGTTGCCGCACCACGCTGAGCACTTCGTTGACCAGTTCCGGGTCCAGGGCCGAGGTGATTTCGTCGCACAACAGCACTTTTGGCGACATCGCCAGGGCGCGGGCAATCGCCACTCGCTGCTGCTGGCCACCGGACAGACGGTCCGGGAACGCATCGAATTTCTCGCCCAGCCCGACCCGTTCCAGCATTTGGCGCGCCCGTTCGGCCGCCTTGGCCTTGGGCACTTTCTGTACGACTTGTGGCGCGAGCATCACGTTTTCGCCAACGGTCAGGTGCGGGAACAGATTGAACTGCTGGAACACCATCCCGACTTTCTGGCGCAGGCTGCGCAGGTCGGCGCGGGCAGCGTCGAGGTATTCGCCGTCCACTTCGATCACGCCATCGTTGATCGACTCCAGGCCGTTGAGGGTGCGCAGCAAGGTGGACTTGCCCGAACCGCTGCGGCCGATGATCGCCACCACCTGGCCCTCTTCGATGCTCAGGTCGATGCCTTTGAGCACGTGGTGATCGCCATAGTATTTATGCAGGGCGGAAATTCTAAGCAGAGGCATGCAGTCTCCTTTCCAGGTAGCGCGCGCTGAGGGACAAGGGGTAACAAAGGAGGAAATAGCCGAGGGCCACCAGGCCGTACACCATGAACGGCTCGAACGTGGCGTTGGCGAGCATGCCGCCGGTCTTGGTCAGTTCGGTAAAGCCGATGATCGAGGTCACGGCGGTGCCCTTGACCACTTGCACCGAAAAGCCCACGGTCGGCGCCACGGCGATGCGCAGGGCCTGGGGCAGGATCACGTAGCGCAGCTGTTCCAGTGGGTTGAGCGCCAGGCTGGCGCTGGCTTCCCACTGGCCGTTGGGGATCGCTTCGACGCAACCGCGCCAGATCTCCGCCAGGTAGGCGCTGGTAAACAGGATCAGGGCAATCGCCGCAGCCATCCACGGCGAAATCTCCACGCCGGCCAGGGCCACGCCAAAAAACACCAGGAACAGCTGCATCAACAGCGGCGTGCCCTGGAACAACTCGATGTAGGTGCGTGCGATGTGTTGGGGCAGGGCGTTTCTGGAGATGCGCAGCACCAGCACCAGCAGGCCGATCAAGCCGCCGCCGATAAAGGCCACCAGCGACAACGCCAGCGTCCATTGCAGGCCGGTGAGCAGGTTGCGCACCACGTCCCAGAAAGTGAAGTCGCTCATGGGTGGCTCCTGCTGCTCCGATACAGGCACCGTCGGCCCATCCAGTTCAGGAACTGACGGATCAACAGCGCCATGCACAGGTAGATCAACGTGGTCAGCGCATAGGTTTCAAAGGCTCGGAAGTTGCGCGACTGAATGAAGTTGGCGGCGAAGCTCAGCTCTTCGGTGGCGATCTGCGAGCAGACCGCCGAGCCGAGCATGACAATGATGATCTGGCTGCTCAGGGCCGGCCAGACCTTGCCCAGTGCGGGCAGCAACACCACGTGGCGGAAGGCTTCGAAGCGGCTCATCGCCAGGGCGGCAGCCGCTTCCAGTTGGCCCCGCGGGATGGCCTGGATGCCGGCGCGGATAATCTCGGTGGAATAAGCCCCCAGATTGATCACCATCGCCAGGACGGCCGCCTGCCATTCGGAAATCTGCACGCCCAGGGACGGCAGGCCGAAAAAGATGAAGAACAGTTGCACCAGGAACGGCGTGTTGCGGATCAACTCCACATAGACACCGAAGATCGCCGCGAACGGGCGGATGTTCCACGCCCGCACCACGGCGCCGACGATGCCCAGGCCGACCCCGAACAACGCGCCGATGGCCGTCAGTTCCAGGGTAAACAGCGCGCCGCGCACCAGCAGCTCGGTGTTTTGCACCACCGGCAGGAAATCGAACTGATAAGCCATGCTCAGCCTCTCAAGCGACGGTCAAAGATCGGCCGGCAGCGGCTGCTTGAGCCAGGTCTGGCTATTTTTCTCCAAGCTGCCATCGGTCTTGGCGGTGGCCAGGATCTGGTTGACCTTGTCCAGCAGCGCCGGCTCGTTCTTGTTCACGCCCACGTACACCGGAGAGTCCTTGAGTTTCACTTTCAGGGCCGGGACACGCTTGGGGTTGCGTTCGCTGATGGCGACCATGACCACGTTGCCGCTGGCGATCAGGTCCACCTGGCCGGCCAGGTAGGCGGCGATGGTCGAGTTGTTGTCTTCGAAGCGCTTGATGGTGGTGCCTTCGGGGGCGACCTTGGTCAGCTCGATGTCTTCGATGGCGCCACGGGTGACGCTGATGGTCTTGCCCTTGAGGTCATTCAGGCCGTTGATGGGCGCTTCAGGCGGGCCGAATACGGCCAGGTAGAACGGCGCGTAGGCGCTGGAGAAGTCGATGACTTTTTCGCGCTCCGGGTTCTTGCCCAGGCTGGAAATCACCAGGTCGACCTTGCCGGTGGTCAGGAACGGAATGCGGTTGGTGCTGTTGACGGGCGTCAGTTCGAGCTTGACCTTGAGCTGGTCGGCCAAAAGTTTTGCCGTGTCGATGTCCAGGCCACGGGGTTTCATGTCCGGGCCTACCGAGCCGAACGGTGGGAAGTCCTGGGGCACCGCGACCTTGAGGGTGCCACGCTTGACCACGTCGTCCAGGCCATCGGCGTGGGCGGGCAGTTGACAGAGCATCAGGCTGGCGAACAAGGCAGTGAGCAGGGCGCTGCAACGCTGGATCATGGCGAATCTCCGCAATCGGTGATGTGATTTCTGCGTTCGGACAGAGCACAGGCCATGCCAAAGCGGTTTTACCCGAGCCAAGGCCACGGTTTTACTGGCGAGGCGAGGTCTTACTGGTCTGAACAGTTGCATCTCGTTTCGCACCGTTATCGGGCGTCGAGAATGTGCGCCGGGCCCTGCTGGGGCACGACTTGCCCGGCGCGGCGAATAGCTTTACAACTAGCCGCTCACTGGCTCGGTTCCTCTGAAAAACCATGAATTCCATCGCTCGTGCCGTTCCCGAAGTGGCGTTGCAAGCCATCCGCAAACTGATCGCCGACGAAGGCTTCGGGCCGGGGGATGCGCTGCCGTCGCAACGGGACCTGGCGTTGCAGTTGGGTGTGAGCCGGGCGTCGTTGCGCGAGGCGCTTTCATCGCTGAGCGCCTTGGGCATGATCAGCGTGCAGCCGGGCAAGGGTGTCTTCGTGCAATCGTCGACGCCGGCGCCGCACCGCGAGGCGGCACCGGCCTGGCCGTTCGCCGCCCAGGCCTCGCCCGAAGACATCTTCCAGTTGCGCTACGCCCTGGAGGGGTTCGCGGCGGGGTTGGCGGCGGTCACCTTGAGTGCCGACGAGCTCGACACCCTGCAAGATAACGTCGAGGCCATGCGCCGGGAGTTGAAGGCCGGGGATTTCGACGCGGCGGCGCGGCTGGATTTCGATTTCCACCGGCGCATCCTGCTGGCCAGCGGCAACCAGGCCATGCTGAGCATCCTCACCGCCAGCGCCGACCTCTTCCTGGAAAGCCAGAAGCTACCGTTCATCAGGGCGGAGCGGGCGATGGAAACCTGGCACGAGCACCGCAAAATCCTCCGTGCCCTGGCCCGTCGCGCCTCGGGCGCCGCACAAAAAGCCATGCAGGAACATGTACGTAACGCCGCGTTGCGTACCGGGATTTCCTTCGTTGCCCCTGCTGCTGCTTGAGGCTGGCCATACCCAAATACAAGCAGCGTCATAGCGAGACTCAATCAACTGCGGCTTCCTGAAGCGGGGAAGGGCAGCTATGATGGGCCACGTTTTTTTGCTGACAAACCCGGAGATTTCCATGAGCAGCGATCTGATCAAACACGTTAGCGACGCTAGCTTCGAAACTGACGTACTCAAGGCCGAAGGCGCAGTGCTGGTCGACTACTGGGCTGAGTGGTGCGGTCCTTGCAAAATGATCGCTCCGGTCCTGGACGAGATTGCCGAGACTTACAAAGGCAAGCTGACCATTGCCAAGCTGAACATCGACGAAAACCAGGAGACTCCGGCCAAGCACGGCGTGCGTGGTATCCCGACCCTGATGCTGTTCAAGAACGGCAACATCGAGGCCACCAAGGTTGGCGCGCTGTCGAAGTCGCAACTGGCGGCTTTCCTCGACGCCAACATCTAAGCGCCGAATGCTGCTGAAAAAGCCCCGCAAATCGCGGGGCTTTTTCGTTATTCGGGGCTAGACGCTCGCAAACCCAGGTGTTACATTCGGCCCCGCACTGGTTTCTCCATTGCCCCCTGCAAGCCGTCGCCGACGCACTCCTTTCGAACAAGTACGCGATCCTGTCGCCTTCTCCGCGGCGCGGCCTCATTAAGCCAAAAGCTTAATTTCCCCCCCTCCATAAATGATTACGTCATTCCTATATGAATCTGACTGAACTCAAGCAAAAGCCGATTACCGAACTGCTCGAATTGGCCGAACAGATGGGCATAGAAAATATGGCCCGTTCGCGCAAGCAGGACGTGATTTTCTCTCTGCTCAAGAAGCACGCGAAAAGCGGCGAGGAAATCTCCGGTGATGGCGTGCTGGAGATTCTCCAGGACGGCTTCGGCTTTCTTCGCTCCGCAGACGCTTCCTATCTCGCCGGCCCAGACGATATCTACGTCTCGCCGAGCCAGATCCGTCGTTTCAACTTGCGCACCGGTGACACCATCGTGGGCAAGATCCGTCCTCCGAAGGAAGGCGAGCGTTACTTCGCGCTGCTCAAGGTCGATACGATCAACTTCGATCGTCCGGAAAACGCGAAGAACAAGATTCTTTTCGAAAACCTGACCCCGCTGTTCCCGACCGTGCGCATGAAGATGGAAGCCGGCAACGGTTCCACCGAAGACCTCACCGGTCGTGTCATCGACCTGTGCGCACCGATCGGCAAGGGTCAGCGTGGCCTGATCGTGGCGCCGCCGAAAGCGGGCAAGACGATCATGCTGCAGAACATCGCGGCCAACATCGCCCGTAACAACCCTGAAGTTCACCTGATCGTGCTGCTGATCGACGAGCGTCCGGAAGAAGTGACCGAGATGCAGCGCACCGTGCGCGGCGAAGTGGTCGCCTCGACGTTCGACGAGCCGCCGACCCGTCACGTACAGGTCGCCGAAATGGTGATCGAGAAGGCCAAGCGCCTGGTCGAGCACAAGAAAGACGTGGTGATCCTGCTGGACTCCATCACCCGTCTGGCTCGTGCCTACAACACCGTGATCCCGAGCTCCGGCAAGGTACTGACCGGTGGTGTCGATGCCCACGCGCTGGAAAAACCCAAGCGCTTCTTCGGTGCTGCGCGCAACATCGAAGAAGGCGGCTCGCTGACCATCATCGCCACCGCGCTGGTTGAAACCGGCTCGAAGATGGATGAAGTGATCTACGAAGAGTTCAAGGGCACCGGCAACATGGAACTGCCGCTGGACCGCCGCATCGCCGAGAAGCGTGTATTCCCGGCCATCAACATCAACCGTTCCGGCACCCGCCGCGAAGAGTTGCTGACCGCCGACGACGAGTTGCAGCGCATGTGGATCCTGCGCAAGCTGCTGCATCCGATGGATGAAGTGGCAGCCATCGAGTTCCTGGTCGACAAACTGAAGACGACCAAGACCAACGATGAGTTCTTCCTGTCGATGAAGCGCAAGTAAATCGACCAGGACAGGCCAGCAATAGCCGGGGAAACCCGGCTTTTTGCTATCTGTGCATTCACTATTCTGGACGGGCGGCGTTAAACTCGGGCCCCCGAACGCCACGGCCACCATGAGGCTTTTGCATGCAGTATCGCGATTTGCGCGACTTTATCAGCGGTCTGGAACAGCGCGGCGAACTCAAGCGCATCCAGGTGGCGGTGTCTCCCGTACTGGAAATGACCGAGGTCTGCGACCGTACCCTGCGGGCCAAAGGCCCGGCGCTGTTGTTCGAAAACCCGACGGGTTATGACATTCCGGTGCTCGGCAACCTGTTCGGCACGCCGGAGCGCGTGGCCTTGGGTATGGGCGCCGAGGCGGTCAGCGAACTGCGCGAGATCGGCAAGCTGCTGGCGTTTCTCAAGGAGCCCGAGCCGCCGAAAGGCCTGAAGGACGCGTGGTCCAAGCTGCCGATCTTCCGCAAGATCATTGCCATGGCGCCCAAGGTCGTCAAGGATGCGGTCTGCCAGGAAGTGGTGATCGAGGGCGACGATGTCGATCTGGCGATGCTTCCGGTGCAGACCTGCTGGCCGGGCGACGTGGGGCCGCTGATCACTTGGGGCCTGACCGTCACCAAAGGCCCGAACAAGGACCGCCAGAACCTGGGCATCTACCGCCAGCAGGTGATCGGTCGCAACAAAGTCATCATGCGTTGGCTGAGTCATCGCGGCGGCGCGCTGGATTACCGCGAGTGGTGTGAAAAACATCCCGGCAAACCGTTCCCGGTGTCCGTGGCCCTGGGCGCGGACCCGGCCACCATCCTCGGTGCCGTCACGCCGGTACCGGACAGCCTGTCCGAGTACGCCTTCGCCGGCTTGCTGCGGGGCAACCGCACCGAACTGGTGAAGTGCCGCGGCAACGACCTGCAAGTGCCGGCCACCGCCGAGATCATCCTCGAAGGCGTGATTCATCCAGGCGAAATGGCCGATGAAGGTCCGTACGGCGATCACACCGGCTATTACAACGAAGTCGACAGTTTCCCGGTGTTCACCGTCGAGCGCATCACCCATCGGGTCAAGCCGATCTACCACAGCACCTACACCGGTCGTCCACCGGATGAGCCGGCCATCCTGGGTGTGGCGCTGAACGAAGTGTTCGTGCCAATCCTGCAAAAACAGTTTCCCGAGATCACCGACTTCTACCTGCCGCCGGAAGGCTGTTCGTATCGCATGGCCGTGGTAACCATGAAGAAGTCGTATCCGGGGCATGCCAAGCGGGTGATGCTCGGTGTCTGGTCGTTTTTGCGACAGTTCATGTACACCAAGTTCGTTATCGTCACTGACGACGATATCAATGCGCGGGACTGGAACGATGTGATCTGGGCCATCACCACGCGCATGGACCCCAAGCGCGACACGGTGATGATCGACAACACGCCGATCGATTACCTCGACTTCGCCTCGCCGGTGTCCGGCCTGGGGTCGAAGATGGGGCTCGATGCCACGCATAAATGGCCCGGTGAAACCAGCCGCGAGTGGGGCCGGGTTATCGTCAAGGATGAGGCCGTTACCCAACGGATCGATGCTATCTGGAATCAATTAGGAATAGATTGATGCGTGTAACCCTGCAGCCTTCCGGGGCGGTGCTGGACATACAGCCCGCCGAGCGGATTCTCGATGGCGCGCGGCGCCTGGGCTATGAATGCCCGCAAAGCTGCCGCAACGGCAACTGCCATGTCTGTGGCGCGTTGCTGGTGGAAGGCCGCGTGAAGCAGGCTGGCGAGGTGCGCGATCACGGCGAGATCTTCACCTGCATCGCCGAGCCGTTGGAGGACTGCGTGGTGTTGTGGGATGGCGTGCTGTCGCCGGGCGAGTTGCCGGTGCGTAGCCTGGCCTGCCAGGTGACCGAGTGCGTCGAAGTGGGTGGCGATGTCTGGCGGGTGCGCCTGCGTGCGCCGGCGGGCAAGCCGCCGCGCTATCACGCCGGACAGTACCTGATGATCGAGCGTGAGAATGGCGATAAATCGGCATTCTCCCTGGCTTCGGCGCCACATTCCGGGCGCGATCTGCAACTGCATGTGCTGGCGCGCGAAAACAGTGCGCAGAAGCTGCTGGAGCAACTGCGGCGCAACCCCCATGCGCGCATCGAGATGCCGTTTGGCGACACGCACCTGTCCGAGTTGCCGGACGGTCCGCTGGTGCTGATCGCGGCCGGGACGGGCATGGCGCAAATGCACAGCCTGATCGAGCATTGCCGCGCGGAGGGTTTCAAGCACCCGGTCCACCTGTATTGGGGCGTGCGGCGGCCGGAAGACTTCTATGAAATCGAACACTGGGATGAGTGGAAGAAGCTGCCGAACCTGTCCTTGCACAAAGTCGTCAGCGACCTGCGTGGCTGGGAAGGGCGCTGCGGGATGCTCCACGAGGCGGTGTGCGAGGACATCCGCGATCTGTCTGGCGTGCACGTCTACGCCAGCGGCTCACCGGCCATGATCTACGCCACGCTCGATGCCTTGGTGGAGGCCGGGATGGACGCCCACCAAATGCGCGCCGACGTGTTTGCGTACGCGCCGCGCTCTTGAGCCGCGCTCTTGTGGCGAGGGGATAAATCCCCTCGCCACAAGATAGAGGCCACCTTTCCCATCGATATAACTTCATATATTTCGTTTCGATATTTAGCCCCGAGGCGAGATACCGATAACGTATATAGGTGCGTGATGGCATTTAACTTGCCTTGATCCCACGAACGTCAACCCCATGACGATCCCTTACCGTTGACCCGCGAGGAGCCAACCGCTACCGGCCATGACCGCTATCGAAACCGCCCTGACCTGTGCCCTGTACCCGCCACGCCTCGAACTGGGGGCGCCACTGAGCCGTGAGCAGTTGCTCGCCTCGATGCAATTGACCATGAGCCTCCACCAGGGCGGCCCGGTCTGGTTGTTCGCCTACGGCTCATTGATCTGGCGACCCGAATGCACCGCAGTGGAGCGGGTACGGGGACGGGTCCATGGTTACCACCGCGGCTTGTACCTGTGGTCACACGAGCACCGCGGTACTCCGGAGCTGCCGGGGTTGGTGTTCGGACTGGATCGCGGCGGTTCGTGCAGCGGTTTCGCTTATCGATTGCCGCAAGAGAATCTCGAGGGCTCGCTGTTGGCCCTGTGGCAGCGCGAAATGCCGGTGCCGTCCTACCGCCCGCACTGGCTCAGCTGTCGTCTCGAGGACGGCAGCCGCGTACAAGCCCTGGGTTTCGTATTGGAGCGGCACCTGCCCAGCTACGCCGGCAACTTGCCGGACCATGTGCTGAGCCAAGTGCTCGAAAGTGCCTGTGGGCGCTATGGCACTACTCGCGACTACGTCGAGCAGACCATCCACGCCCTGCGCAACCACGCCATGCCAGACCGTAATCTGGAGGCGCGGTTCAAGCGCTGCAAATCAACCCTGGATCAGGCCATCGCCTCGCGGCCCTGACTGGCTGCTTGCTTGTGCCATAGGGTGGGCGCGAGGCACGCCATCGCCAGCAGGCAGGCACCCACCAGCAACACAAAACCCCCGTCCCAGCCAAAATGGTCAACGGTGTAGCCCATGGCGGCACTGGCCGCGACCGAGCCGCCGAGGTAACCGAACAGGCCGGTGAAGCCTGCTGCGGTGCCGGCGGCTTTCTTCGGCGCCAGCTCCAGCGCTTGCAGGCCGATCAGCATCACCGGGCCGTAGATCAGGAAGCCGATGGACACCAGGGCGATCATGTCGACCGTCGGATTGCCGGCCGGATTGAGCCAGTACACCAGCGTCGCGACGGTCACCAGCGCCATGAACACCATGCCCGTCAGGCCACGGTTGCCACGGAAGATCTTGTCCGACATCCAGCCGCACAGCAGCGTGCCGGGAATGCCGGCCCACTCGTAGAAGAAGTACGCCCAGGAGCTTTTGTCCACCGTGAAGCCCTTGGCCTCCTTGAGGTAGGTCGGTGCCCAGTCCAGCACGCCGTAGCGCAGCAGATAGACGAACACGTTGGCCATGGCGATGTACCAGAGCATTTTGTTGCGCAGCACGTATTTGACGAAGATTTCCCGGGTGCTGAATTCCTCCTCGTGGCTGGCGTCGTAGCCATCGGGGTAGTCATTCTTGTATTTCTCGATGGGCGGCAGGCCCACCGATTGCGGCGTGTCGCGCATGGTCGCGAAGGCAAACAGTGCGACCAGCAAGGCCACGGCGGCCGGGACATAGAACGCCGCGTGCCAATCGTTGAACCACCCCATGCCCAACAGGAACAGCGGGCCAATCAGGCCGCCACCGACGTTGTGCGCCACGTTCCACACCGACACCACGCCGCCACGCTCCTTCTGCGACCACCAGTGCACCATGGTCCGTCCACTTGGCGGCCAGCCCATGCCTTGGGCCCAACCGTTGATGAACAGCAGGATGAACATCATGGTGACGCTGGACGTTGCCCAAGGTGCGAAACCGAAAATGAACATCACGCCTGCCGATACCAGCAAGCCGAAGGGCAGGAAGTAGCGTGGATTGGAGCGATCGGACACCAGGCCCATCAGGAACTTCGAGAGCCCGTAGGCGATGGCGATGGCCGACATGGCCAGGCCCAGCTGACCCCGGGTGTAGCCCTCGTCGATGAGGTACGGCATGGCCAGGGAGAAGTTCTTGCGCAGCAGGTAATAGCCGGCGTAGCCAAAGAAAATCCCGGCGAAGATCTGCCAGCGCAGGCGTCGGTAGGTGCTGTCTATTTTTTCTTCAGGCAGGGACGCCTGATGGGCGGCAGGACGAAAGAAAGCAAACATTCAAGGGCTCCAGGTTCTTGTTATGACTGCAAATGCGAATGTTACAGTTTCGTTACCGAAAATAGCATCGTTAAATTCACGCCAAAAAGAGAAAAATCACCGACAAAAATGTTCTCAAGTGAACGCTTCCCTCAGATATGCGCCGAGGACGTTGTAGGAATCGTCTTGCCAGGTCTTTTCGCACTTGCCGCCTACCGTTATGCCGCTCAACAGTGGGAAACGTCCTTCACGTAAATGGGAAGCCTCGCCATTTATCCCATGGGGCCTGACCTCTACGCTTCACGCTTCTGTCAGGTCGGGTTTTCAGGAGAAGGGGGTGGGTATGAGGCGGTGCGTCGTGATGCTGTTGTTGGGTTTGTCCGGGGCGAGCTGGGCGACGGATGTGTTGTTGGTGCCTGAGAACAACCCCAAGCCGCAATACCCGACGGCCCTGTACCGAACGGGGGTCATGGGTGTGGTAAGGGTGGGCTTCACGGTGCATGCCGACGGTCGGGTCGATGAGGTCGTGATCATGCAGAGTGACCATCCCGGGCTAGCCGAATCCGCGCGTGAGGCCGTGAGCCGGTGGCGCTTCAGGCCATGGACGGTGGACGACGAGCACCCGGCTCAGGCGCATGCGGTGGCACCGTTCGAGTTCCGCCTGGATACCACGCCGCTCGATGCCAATAAATGGATCAAGACCTGGAAATGCTCGGACATCAACGCGCATGCGAGGAACCAGCTCTGGCTGCAGGATCTGTTTCCGTTCGACTACACCCGCAGCTACCTGTCCAACGTGTTTTTCGCCCGGCAATTGCCGGATGCCGAACGGCTGGCCTTGATCGCTCGTTTCAACCGGGAGCTGCCGTGGATCGTGCAGCGTTGCGGGAGTTTTCCGGCGTCGCGGTATGTACGGATGCTGCCGCGGGAGGTTCGTGAGTTGCTCTAGGCGGTCCGGTGCCTCGGGCAACCGGACTGTCCTGAAGCCTTAACGCACCTTTACCACCACTTTCCCCACCGCCTTGCGCTGGCCCAGATCATTGATCGCCTGGGCGGCGTTGCTCAGTGGGTAGGTCTGCGATACCAGCGGCTTGAGCTTGCCTTCGGCGAACCAGCCGAACAGCTGCTGGAAGTTGGCGGCATTGTCCTGCGGTTGGCGTTGGGCGAACGAACCCCAGAATACGCCGACCACGGCGGCGCCCTTGAGCAGGGCCAGGTTCACCGGCAGTTCGGGGATGCGCCCGCTGGCAAAGCCGACCACCAGCAGCCGGCCGTTCCAGGCGATGGCGCGGATGGCCTGGTCGAACAGGTCGCCGCCCACCGGATCGTAGATCACGTCGGCGCCTTGGCCGTCGGTGAGGCGTTTGATTTCGTCCTTGAGGCTGGTTTCGTGGTAGTTGATCAGTTCGTCGGCACCGGCCGCCTTCGCCACGGCGAGTTTTTCTGCGCTGCTGGCGGCAGCGATCACCCGGGCCCCCATGGCCTTGCCGATCTCCACCGCCGCCAGGCCGACGCCACCGGATGCGCCGAGTACCAGCAACGTTTCGCCAGGTTGCAGTTGGGCCCTTTGCTTGAGCGCGTGCATCGAGGTGCCGTAGGTCATGCTGAAGGCTGCGGCAGTGTCGAAGTCCATCGAGGAGGGGATGGGCAGCACGTTGTAGCCTGGCACCGCCACCTGTTCGGCGAAGCTGCCCCAGCCGGTCAGCGCCATGACTCGGTCACCGACCTTGAGATGACCGACCTTTTCTCCCACCGCACTGACGACCCCGGCCGCCTCGCCACCCGGGGAAAACGGGAAGGGCGGCTTGAATTGATATTTGCCCTCGATGATCAGCGTGTCAGGGAAATTCACCCCGGCGGCGTGCACGTCCAGCAGCACTTCGTTCTTTTTTACGATGGGGCTGGCGACGTCTTCCAGCACCAGCGATTCGGCAGGGCCGAATTCTTTGCACAGCACGGCTTTCATCTGGGCTATTCCTTTGGGAGGGATGGCCGATAAGTGTAGGTGTGAGAGTCAACGGGTCAACGAGCATGCCCCGCCCTGATAGCCGGCCATAAGCTTGTGCTGGAGCGGCGGGACGGTATGCTGGGCCGCAAACCGGATGAGGAGTGGAATGTGAAAGCGTGGATCATGTTGATGCTGGCCCTGTCGTTGCCCGTGGCAGCGATGGCCCAAGAGACCAAGGAAGCGAAGGAAGGTGAGGCGCCGAAGGTCAGTTACATCACCCTCAGCCCGCCGTTCGTCGGCAATTATGGCCTCGATGGCACGGCGAAGCTGAAGGTCTTCAAGGCCGACGTGGCCCTGCGCGTCACTGGCGATGCCGCGGCGGCGGCGGTGAAGGCCAATGAACCCTTGATCCGCAACCAGCTGGTGGCGCTGTTCACCCAGCAGACCACCGAGACGATGAACAATCTGGAAGCCAAGGAAAAGCTGCGCCAGGAAGCGTTGAAGCAGACTCAGCAGGTGATGAATGACGAGACCGGCAAACCAATGGTGGATGATCTGTTGTTCAACAACCTGATCATTCAATAACCCGGTTGGACCACAGTCCCGGGCAGTGCCGGCCAGCGGCAACGGCCCGGGACTGTTGCTCGTGGGGTCAAGACGCCAGGCTTTTGCGAAATCGCCCCAGGGCGATGGCGAAGAACACCAACCCGATCGCGGCCAGCGCCAGCAGGTCCGGCCATACCACGCCCACGCCTGCGTCACGGAACAGGATGGCCGCGCTGAGGCTGACGAAGTGGGTCGACGGCGACCCCTGCATCACCCATTGCAGCCATTGCGGCATGCTGTCCAGCGGTGTACTGCCGCCCGACAGTAACAGCATCGGGATGATCACCGGGATCGCCAGCAAGCCGAATTGTGGCGTCGAGCGGGCGAGCGTCGCCAGGAATATTCCCAGTGCGGTGCTGGCGAACAGATAGAGTGCCGTCACCAGCAGAAACAGCACCATGGAACCTGCGAGCGGCACACCCAGGGCTGCCTTGACGATGATTTGCAGCGACATCCAGGTGCACAACACCACCACCAGCATGTTGCTCCAGATTTTCGCCAACATGATTTCCAGCGCCGTCAGTGGCAACACCAGCAAGTGATCGAGGGTGCCATGCTCGCGCTCGCGCAGCAGCGCGGTGCCCGTCAGGATAATCGCCAGGATGGTGATGTTATTGACGATCTGGATCACGGCCAGGAACCAGCCGCCCTCCAGGTTGGTATTGAACAGCGCGCGGGTGCTCAACTGTATGGGCGTTTTGTCGACGGCCCCGGCCTGGCCGCCGTAGGCCATCAGCTCCCGTTGGAAAATCCGCCCGATGTAGCCGGCGCCCATGAACGCCTGGCTCATGGCCGTGGCATCGACGTTCAGTTGCAGCGCCGGCTCGCGCCCGGCCAGCAGGTCGGCCTGGAAGTTGGCGGGCACGTTGATGACAAAGGTGTAGCGCCCACTGTCCATGACCTTGTCCAGCTCGCCATAGGGCAGCGCCATGGGCGGCTGGAATTCGGGCGGCAGCAGGGACTGCGCCAGTTGGCGCGAGAGGTGGCTGTGGTCTTCATCCACCATCGCCACGCTGGCGTTGTGGACACCGATCACCGAACCGGCCGCCGGCATGTAGATCGCCACTGTGAACGCGTAGCACAGGAACAGCAGCAGCACCGAGTCGTACCGCAGGCTGGTCAGTTCCTTGAGGCCAAGGCGCCAGATATGTGAGAGCGCGTGCATCAGGCCTCCTGTTTCTTGAGCATGAGCAGGCTGAGCCCGGTGAACCCGAGGAAAAAGCCCGACAACGCCAGGCATTGCGGCCACAGCTGGCGCAGGTCGAGGGCCTTGGTGAAGGTTCCGACGGCGATGTCCAGAAAGTACCCGGCGGGAAACAACTGGCCCATCACCGACGCCGCACCGCCCAGGGAGGAGCGGGGCACGATCAGCCCGGAGAACTGGATGGTCGGCAGGCTGGTCAGGATCATCGTGCCGAGGATCGCGGCGATCTGGGTGCGGGTGAACGCCGAGATCAACAGGCCCATGCTGGTGGTCGCCAGTACGTAGAGCAGGCCGCCGAATGCCAGCGTGAGACCGCTGCCCTTGAACGGCACGCCGAACAGCCAGCGGTTCATCGCCGTCAACAGCGCGAGGTTGATCAGGCTGACCGCCAGGTAGGGCACTTGCTTGCCGAGCAGGAATTCCAGGCGAGTCAGGGGCGTGGCGTAGAAGTTGGTGATGGAGCCCAGCTCCTTTTCCCGCACGATGCCCAGGGCCGTCAACATGGCCGGGATGAACGCGAGGATCAGGGCCATCACCCCCGGGCCGATGGCGTTGACGCTGACTACATCCTGGTTGTAGCGGAATCGGGTTTCCAGCTTGGCCGAGGCGGGTGGGTTTTGCGCCGTACTGCTCTGTTCGGCCAGTTGTTCGAGGTTGGCCTGGTGTACCGCCTCGACGTAATTGCGACTGGTCTCGGCGCGAAACGGCATGCCGCCGTCCAGCCAGGCGCCGACCGTGGGTTGTCGACCGGCAAACAGGTCACGGCCGAAACCGGGCGGGATCTCCAGCGCCAATTTGATTTCCGAACGTTGCAGGCGTCGGTGCAGTTCGCCGGCATTGCGAATAGTTGGTTGCTCTTCGAAATAACGCGAGCCGCGAAACGCTTCCAGATAGGCACGGCTTTGCGGGCTCTGATCCTGGTCAAACACGGCAAACGCCAGTTTTTCCACGTCCAGTGAAATGCCGTAGCCAAAAATGATCATCATGAACAAGGCGCCGAGCAAGGCGAACCCCAGCCGCACCTTGTCGCGCAACAGTTCCTTGCCTTCCCGGCTCGCGACCGCCAGCAACCGGCCAAGACGCAGGCCCGAGCGGTCTTGCAGGGCGGTGGCGCTGTCCAGGGTCACGGGGGCGGTGTCTTGTTGTGTCTCGCCCTGGGCTTGTTCCAGGCACGTGACGAACGCGGCTTCCAGGGTCTGGCCATTGAACCGGGCCTGCAAGGCCGCCGGCGTGTCGCAGGCCAGGACTTTGCCGGCGTGCATCAGCGAAATCCGGTCGCAACGCTGGGCTTCGTTCATGAAATGGGTGGAAAGGAAAATGGTCACGCCCTGTTCGCGGGACAACTCGATCAGCAGTCGCCAGAAGTCGTCGCGCGCCGCCGGGTCGACGCCGGAGGTCGGCTCATCGAGGATCAGCACTTCCGGACGATGCAGCACCGCCACCGCCAGGGACAGACGCTGGCGCAGGCCCAGGGGCAGTGCACCGGAAGGTTGGTCGGCCAGCGCCTGGAGGTTGAAGCGCTGGATCAACTCCTCGATACGTGGGCGGCTGTCGGCCGGCGGCAGGTCGAACAGCCGGGCGTGCAGGTCCAGGTTCTGGCGCACGCTCAATTCGCCGTACAGTGAAAAACTCTGGGACATGAAGCCCACCCGTTTGCGGGTGGCAAGGTCCTTGGCGTCGACCGGGTTGCCCAACAGCCGGGCGTCGCCTTCGCTGGCGGGTATCAGCCCGGTCAGCACTTTCATGGTGGTGGTCTTGCCGCAACCGTTGGAGCCCAGGAAGCCGAAGATCTCGCCGCGACCGATGGCGAAACTGACCTTGTCGACCGCCGTGAAATCACCGAACCGCAAGGTGAGGTCCCGGGCCTGGATAGCCACTTCGGTGTTGTCGTCGGCCCTGGGAGGAATGACCAGTGGCCCGGTGTCGCGAGCGTTGCCGCCCTGGAAGTGAGTGAAGGCCGAGTCGAGCTTGCCGTCGGGCGTGACGGCCGCCAGCTCGGTGCTCAGCCCCTGGGCAATCAAGCGACCCCCGTCGAGCATCAAGCAATGCTCGAACTGCTCGGCCTCTTCCATGTACGCGGTGGCAACCAGCAAGGTCAGTTGCGGACGTTGGCGGCGGACGTCTTCGATCAGCTCCCAAAAGCGTCGGCGGGACAACGGGTCGACACCCGTGGTGGGCTCGTCGAGGATCAGCAGGTCCGGCTCGTGGATCAACGCGCAACACAGGCCGAGTTTCTGCTTCATGCCCCCGGACAGCTTGCCGGCCGGACGATCGGCAAAGCGCTGCAGGTCGGTGGCCAGCAACAATTGGCCCATGCGCTGCTCGCACTCTTTCTTCGATAGCCCGAACAGCGTGCCGAAAAAACCGATGTTCTCGCGTATCGACAAATCAGGATAAAGATTGCCGCCCAGTCCTTGGGGCATGAACGCAATGCGTCGATAGAGGGTTTTGCGATGCCGTCGGTTCTCGATCGACGCACCCAGCACCTGCAGTTGGCCTCCCTGGAGTTTCTTGACCCCGGCGATCAGCCCCAGCAGGCTCGATTTGCCTGCTCCATCGGGACCGATCAGGCCGCAGCGTGTACCGGCGGGCAGGTTGAAGCTGATATCGCTCAAGGCGCTGTAGGCGCCGTAGCGGTGCTTCAGTCCCGAGGCTTGCAGCGCTGGTTCGCTGAGCGAGCTCATTGCAGATTGGCCGGCCAGTCGACGGGGGCGGTGCGGACATAGCCGGCGCCGGGCATGCCGGGTTTTGCCTGCGGGACTTCGCCGGGGCGGGTCAGGTGGAGCTTGACCCGAAACACCAGCTTCTGGCGCTCATCGCGGGTTTCGACTTCCTTGGGGGTGAACTGGGACTTGGCGGCGACAAAACTGACCCTTGCCGGCAACGGTCGTTCGGGCAAGGCGTCGAGCAGTAGGCGCGCTTCGTCGCCCACGGCCAGTTTCCCGACCACGGATGCCGGCAGGTACAGGTTCATGTATTGGTCGTTCGGGTCGATCATCAACAGCACCCGGCCGCCCGCGCCCAGCACTTCTCCCGGTTCGGCCAGGCGCAGTTGGATCACTCCGTCGATGGGGGCACGCAAACTGCTGTCGTCTATTTCGCTGGTCAGTTGTGCGACCTGGGCCTGGGTCGCGCCGATCGCGGCGGTTGCGGCCGACACCTGGGCCCGGGCGGCATTGAGCGCCGCATTCGCGGTGTCCATGCGAGCTTGTTGCTGGTCGATGGCCTGGCCGCTGGCATAGCCACGCTTGAACAGCTCCTGGGTTCGCTTGAGTTCCTGGTGGGCGAGCAGTTGTTCGCTCTGGCGCAGCTGCACGTTGGCCTCGTTGGCGGCGAGGTTCTCCCGGGCCCGGATCACTTCGGCTTGCGCCTGGCTGCGTTGGGCCTCCAGTGTGCGGGTGTCCATGCGCGCCAGTAATTGGCCTTTGGTGACCGTGTCGCCCTCGTGAACCTGGACTTCGGCCAGGCGCCCTGGTGTCTTGCTGGCGATCTGGACTTCGGTCGCCTCCAGGCGGCCATTGCCCATGCTCAGGCCTTCCGGCAGGCGATCATGCCGGGATTTCCAGTAGCCGAAGCCGCCGGCGGCCAGCAGCACGGTCAGCAACGCAAAGGCAAAGAAACGAGAAGTACGCGGGTTCGTGGACATGTACGGCATCCTGCTGCGGTAGCGTGGGAGTCTGCAGGATCGCTGATAGACCCGGCTTGATGTCCATCAACTCTTGAACGATCAGCGCAATGCAATCACCGTTGCCCATTGTGCTGGCGTCACTGGCATCACCGACAGCCGCGAGCCTTTCTGCACCAGCGGCATCTCGGCCAGGGCGCTCTGTTGCTTGAGAAAGTCGAGCTTCAGTACGCGGGCAAAGGTCTCGACATGGGCCACGTCGATCGCGGTCCAGGGGTTTTTGTCCGGGCTGGCCTTGGGGTCGAAATAATGGCTGTCCGGGTCTAGGGCCGTGGGATCGGGATACGCCGCCTGGATGATGTTGCCGATGCCGGCGATGCCCGGCTCCGGGCAACTGGAGTGGTAGAAGAAAAATGAATCACCCACCGCCATGGTCCGCAGGAAATTGCGCGCCTGGTAGTTGCGCACTCCATCCCAGCGAGCCTGGCCGAGTTTTTCCAGGGCTTGGATGGACAGCTCGTCGGGCTCGGATTTCATCAGCCAATAGGCCATGTTTTCTACTCCAGGGCGATGCCGAAAAAAAAGTTCAGCGATTTTATGACAAACCGACAGTCGGTTGACGCCAGCGTTTGCGTGTCGGTTCAGGTTGCCGCAAAATGCCGGCCTTCCAAGCTTGACGCTGCTGCACGGCCAAATAAGAAAACCGCTGCTGTCATCGTGTGGGATATGCCTTGAGGGGGGCAATCGATGAAACGCAAACCGGATTTGTTGTGGATCTTGGTCATTCTGTTTGGCCTGGGTGTCGTGACCACGGGTTACGCCCAGAGCTTATGGGCCAGCAAGACCGAAACACCTGTGGACGTCACCCAACCCGCGCCGTCGCTTAAACGCTGAACCGTCTTCCAGCTGCCGCCTAGGGTTTGTACGAAAAGTTGCCGAGCGGCGCTATTGCGCGATGTACCATTGCCGGTCACTGACCGTTCCTTGCAGTGGCACGTCCCAGCTTGCTTGCGCCAAGCGCTCGACCTTCTGACACTCATGCGCCAGGCCCAGCAATGTTGGCTTGCGCCACTGCTTGCGTCGCGCCAGGTACGCCAGGCTTCGATCATAGAAGCCGCCGCCCATGCCCAGTCGGCCGCCGACATCGTCAAAACCTACCAGTGGCAACAACACCAGGTCCAGCGTCCAGACCTTGCGTTGGCGGGCGATGTTCATCCGGGGTTCGAGGATGCGAAACCGATTGGGCTGCAGTTTTTCGCCGGGGCGGATGCGCTGGAAAACCATCTTGGTCTGCGGCCAGGGACTGAGCACCGGCAGATAGGTGGCCTTGCCCCGACGCTGGGCGGCGCGCAGCAACAGGCGCGGGTCGATCTCGCCATCGTTGGGCAGGTACAGGGCGATGTGGCGTGCCCGGCGAAACAATGGGTGCTGGGCCAGTTGCCGATAGAGCCCGCGGGCGGCATCGCGTTGCTGGGCGGGTGTGAGGGCGCGACGGGCCTGGCGCAGCAGGCGTCGCAGTTGCGGGCGGGGCAGCAGCGCAGGGTCGCTCATGTCCGGGCTTCGAAGTGGCCTATGGCTTTACAGCGTAACCGCAAATGGCCTGGCCGGAAAATGCCTGGGCCAGACACAACAATGCCAGTCTAGATGACTGGCATTGTCTGAAAATCCAGGCTCCCCGGATGAACCGCTGTCGGCTTAGCCCTTGAACCCGAGAGTTCAAGGTGGAAGTTGCAGGGGGCGTTAAGGCTTTCCGTCAAGTGGACATGCACACCGGCCCCAACGTGCAACCCCCGTGGTTGTGCGTATCGGCTCAGGGACATCACCAACTGGCAAGCACCCCAGGGAGTGGCGCCAGTATACCCCAGGCTGTCTCGCGAATCAGCCCTTGCTGACGTCCGGATCGGTGGCCAGCACCAAATCCACCCGTTCCAGCAGGTCGCGCACCTGTTCACGGGTCGAACCGCTGACCTGCAGGTCCGGCGTATCCTGGCGATGCAGCAGGTCGTGGGTAATGTTCAAGGCGGCCATGACGGCGATCCGGTCGGCGCCGATGACCTTGCCGCTGCTGCGGATCTCGCGCATCTTGCCATCCAGGTAGCGGGCGGCACTCACCAGGTTGCTGCGCTCTTCCTGGGGACAGATGATCGAATACTCTTTGTCGAGGATCTGCACGGTAACGCTATTGCTTGAACTCATGAGTCTTGCTCCAGGGCCTTGAGGCGCGAAATCATCGATTCGACCTTACGCCGGGCGATTTCGTTTTTTTCAATGAGGTGCGCGCGTTCCTCGCGCCAGGTTTTTTCCTGAGCTAATAGGAGTCTGTTTTGGCTCTTAAGTTGCTCGACCCGGTCAATTAGCAATTCGAGTCTGGCCATCAGCGCTTGCAGGTCGGTGTCTTCCATTGTGTCCACTGAAGATTGTGTCTGATGGAGGGATGTGGGTCGCACGGCCTTTATGGTCTTGGCGAGTCTGTCGATGTAGGATACAAGGCCTCCATTCTAGACATAGCGCCGTCTGGCGCCTAGCTGCCCATGCCCATTCAGAATTCCCCGTACCAAGCCTTCGCCACCCTGCTGAGCACCAGCGGCCACCCCGTCTCGCCTGCCGAATTGCATGGCTTGCTGCTCGGCCGCAGTTGCGCCGGTGCCGGCTTCGATGCCGACGGTTGGCTGGCCGACGCCGCCGAGCTGCTGGAAGGCGAACCGGCGGACAACGTCCGCAATGCCCTCATCGGCCTGCAGGAAATGGTCAAGGGCGAGCTGACCAGCGACGACATGACCGTCGTCCTGCTGCTGCCCACCGACGATGCCCCCTTGGCCGAACGCGCCGTTGCGCTGGGCCAGTGGTGCCAGGGCTTCCTCGCCGGCTTCGGCCTGACCCGCCGCGCCTATGCGCTGAGCGCCGAGGCCAACGAAGTGTTGCAGGACCTGGCGGCGATCTCCCAGGTCCAGGATGCCCTGGAAGAATCCGAAGACGGTGAAAGCGACTACATGGAGGTGATGGAATACCTGCGCGTCGCGCCGTTGCTGTTGTTCTCCGAGACCAAGAAAACCGATGCTGCGGCTGCCAAGCCGTCTTTGCATTAATTCTAGAGGGAACACCGTCTGCCCATGATTCATATCCCGAAATCGGAATACAGTCGTCGCCGCAAGGCCTTGATGGCGCAGATGGAACCCAACAGCATTGCAATCCTGCCCGCCGCCGCCGTTGCGATCCGCAACCGCGACGTCGAGCACGTCTATCGCCAGGACAGTGACTTCCAGTACCTCAGCGGTTTTCCCGAACCGCAAGCCGTGCTGGTGCTCATGCCGGGCCGCGCCCATGGCCAATACATCCTCTTCTGCCGCGAGCGCAACGCCGAACGGGAGTTGTGGGACGGCCTGCGGGCCGGCCAGGAAGGGGCGATCGGTGACTACGGCGCCGACGACGCGTTTCCCATCACCGACATCGACGACATCCTGCCGGGTCTGATCGAAGGCCGCGACCGGGTGTATTCGGCCATGGGCAGCAACCCGGAATTTGACCGACACCTGATGGAGTGGATCAATGTGATTCGCTCCAAGGCCCACCTCGGCGCCCAGCCGCCGAACGAATTCGTTGCCCTGGATCACCTGCTGCACGACATGCGCCTGTATAAATCAGCCGCGGAAGTGAAGGTGATGCGCGAAGCGGCGCGGATTTCGGCCCAGGCGCATATCCGGGCGATGCAGGCGGCGCGCCCCGGGCTGTACGAATACAGCCTGGAAGCCGAGCTGGATTATGAGTTCCGCAAGGGCGGGGCGAAGATGCCGGCCTATGGCTCGATCGTCGCGGCAGGGAACAACAGCTGCATCCTGCACTATCAACAGAACGACGCGCTGCTCAAGGACGGTGACCTGGTGCTGATCGACGCCGGTTGTGAAATCGACTGTTACGCCAGCGATATCACGCGTACCTGGCCGGTCAACGGCAAGTTTTCGCCCGAGCAGAAGGCGATCTATGAAGTGGTGCTGGCGGCCCAGGAAGCGGCATTCGCGGAGATTGCGCCGAACAAACACTGGAACCAGGCGCATGAAGCGACGGTCCGGGTCATCACCGAGGGGCTGGTGCGCCTGGGCTTGCTCGAAGGCGAGGTGGACGAGTTGATCGCCAGTGAGGCCCACCGGGCGTTCTATATGCACCGCGCCGGCCACTGGCTGGGCCTGGACGTGCACGATGTGGGCGAGTACCGGGTCGGTGGCGAATGGCGAGTGCTCGAAGTGGGCATGACGCTGACGGTGGAACCGGGCATCTACATCAGCCCGAACAATCGCAACGTGGCGAAGAAATGGCGCGGCATTGGCGTGCGCATCGAGGATGACGTGGTAGTAACCAAGACCGGTTGTGAAATCCTGACCCGCGGCGTGCCGAAAACGGTCGCCGAAATCGAGGCCCTGATGGCCGCCGCACGGGCTAGCGCAGCATGAGCCGGGTCAATGTGGCGATCGTCGGCGGTGGCCTGGTGGGCGCGAGTCTGGCCCTGGCCCTGCAGGCCGGCGCCAAGGCCCGTGGCTGGAAGATTCTGCTGATCGAACCCTTCGCCCCCGGCGATGCCTGGCAGCCAAGCTACGATGCCCGCTCCTCGGCATTGTCCTATGGGGCCCGGCAGATCTATCAGCGCCTGGAGCTCTGGCAGGCGATTTCCCCGCGCGCCGAACCGATCAAGCAGATCCACGTGTCCGATCGCGGGCGGTTTTCCACGGCGCGGTTGTCGGCCATGGAAGAAGGTGTGCCGGCCTTGGGCTACGTGGTGGAGAACGCCTGGCTCGGCCAGTGCCTGTGGCAAGGTCTCGACAAAGACGTGGTGAGTTGGCACTGCCCGGCGCAAGTCACCCGGATGGAGCCCCTGGTCGACGGCTATCGCCTGACCCTTGACGACGAGACCACTGTTGCGTGCGACCTCGCCGTGCTGGCCGACGGCGGCCGTTCCAACTTGCGCGAGCAGTTGGGCGTCGGTGTGCGCAACCGCCCTTATGACCAGAGCGCCCTGATCGCCAATATCACCCCCAGCGAAGCCCACAACGGCATGGCCTTCGAGCGCTTCACCGATGACGGTCCGATGGCCTTGCTGCCGCTGCCGGAAAATCGCTGTGCACTGGTCTGGACCCGTCAGGGCATGGACGCGCAACGGCTGGCGGCCCTCGACGAGCGCAGCTTCCTCAGCGAACTGCAGGGCGTGTTCGGCTATCGCCTGGGCACCCTGAAGCAAGTGGGTGCGCGACACCTTTACCCGTTGGCGTTGGTGGAGGCCGAAGAACAGGTGCGGCCACACCTGGCCATCCTGGGCAACGCCGCTCATAGCCTGCACCCGATTGCCGGGCAGGGGTTCAACCTGTCGCTGCGCGACGCCCAGGCCTTGGCCGATGCCTTGCTCGACAGCGACACCGCGCCGGGCGACTTTGCGGTGTTGCAGGCCTATCGTGAGCGCCAGCGCCTGGACCAGACCCTGACCGTGGGTTTCTCCGATCAGGTCACGCGCCTGTTCAGCAGCAGCCTGCCATTGGTGTCCGTGGGCCGTAACCTCGGCCTGCTGGGCCTGGACCTGTTGCCGCCGGCCAAGCGCTGGTTCGCCCGTCAGGCCATGGGCCTGGGGACTCGGCCCGATGTGTGGGACTAATCATTCTTTTCATGGGCGGCTCATGTCGCCCGCAAAACAGGCTTGAAGCATGGAATTGCGTGCAGATCTGCTGATTGTCGGCGCCGGTATGGTTGGCAGCGCCCTGGCGCTGGCCTTGCAGGGCAGCGGCTTGCAAGTGCTGCTGCTCGATGGCAGCCCGATGAGCGTCAAACCCTTCGACCCCCAGGCGGCGTTCGAGCCTCGGGTCAGTGCCTTGTCGGCGGCGAGCCAGCGGATTCTCGAGCGCCTGGGCGTCTGGGACGGCATCACCGCCCGGCGCGCCAGCCCGTACACCGACATGCACGTCTGGGACGGCAGCGGTACCGGGCAGATCCATTTCTCCGCCGCCAGCCTGCATGCCGAAGTGTTGGGGCATATCGTCGAAAACCGGGTCGTGCAGGATGCTTTGCTGGATCGGCTGCACGACTGCGACCTGGGCCTGCTGGCCAATGCCCGGTTGGAACAGATGCGCCGCTCCGGTGACGACTGGCTGCTGACCCTGGCCGATGGCCGCACCCTGCGTGCACCGCTGGTGATCGCCGCCGACGGTGCGAACTCGGCCGTGCGCCGCCTGACCGGTGTCGCCACTCGCGAATGGGATTACCTGCACCACGCCATCGTCACCAGCGTGCGCGGTGCTCTGCCGCATCGGATGACGGCTTGGCAGCGTTTTACCGACAACGGCCCGCTGGCCTTCTTGCCCTTGGAGCGAGACGGCGAGCACGACTGGTGCTCGATCGTCTGGTCGACCACACCCGGCGAAGCGCAGCGCTTGATGGCGCTCGATGACGTTCAATTCTGCAGTGAGCTGGAGCGGGCCTTCGAAGGCCGGCTCGGCACGGTGCTGAGTGCCGACCCGCGCCTGTGCGTGCCGTTGCGCCAGCGTCATGCCAAGCGCTACGTGGCCGAAGGGCTGGCGCTCATCGGCGATGCGGCCCATACCATCCACCCATTGGCCGGGCAGGGGGTGAACCTGGGCTTTCTTGACGCCGCCGTGCTGGCCGAAGTGTTGTTGCGGGCGGCCGGACGTGGCGAGCGGCTGGCGGACGTCAAGGTGCTGAGTCGCTACGAGCGGCGGCGAATGCCTCACAACCTGGCGCTGATGGCGGCGATGGAAGGTTTCGAGCGGCTGTTCCAGGCCGATCCCTTGCCGGTGCGCTGGTTGCGCAACACCGGGTTGAAACTGGTGGACCACATGCCCGAGGCCAAGGCGCTGTTCGTGCGCGAGGCGCTGGGGTTGATTGGGGATTTGCCGGATTTGGCCAAGGCCTAGGTTTTTTCCTGGGCGGGTCTTATGGAACACAGGCCTCATCGCGGGCAAGCCTTGCTCCCACAGATGAATGTTGGGCTGGCTTTTGTGGGAGCAAGGCTTGCCCGCGATAGCGGACGCAAAAGCGCTGCACATTTCAAGGTCGCAACATTTGGAAATGTGTCCATCCACTGTTCGATTGAGATGCCAAATGTGAGTCCTTATCATTTGCGCACTTCATTTCCGAGAGAACGCTCCCATGTCGGCACCCAAGCGCCTCCTGTCCGCCCTCGCCCTGACCCTGATCGGCGCCACTGCCGCCCAGGCTGCCGATGAGGTGGTGGTCTACTCCTCGCGGATCGACGAGTTGATCAAACCGGTCTTCGATGTCTACACCCGGAAGACGGGCGTCCCGGTGAAGTTCATCACCGACAAGGAAGCGCCGTTGATGCAGCGGATCAAGGCCGAAGGCGAGAACGCCACCGCCGACCTGCTGCTCACCGTCGATGCCGGCAACCTCTGGCAGGCCGAGCAGATGGGCATCCTCCAGCCGTTCACCTCGCCGGTAATCGACGCCAACATTCCTTCGCAATACCGCGCATCTTCCCACGCCTGGACCGGCCTGAGCCTGCGGGCGCGGACCATTGCCTATTCCACCGACCGGGTCAAACCCGACGAACTGAGCACCTACGAAGCGTTGGCGGGCGAGCAATGGGAAGGCCGCCTGTGCCTGCGGACCTCGAAGAAGGTCTACAACCAGTCGCTGACCGCCACCTTGATCGAGACCCACGGCGCGGAAAAAACCGAGGAGATCCTCAAGGGCTGGGTCAGGAACCTGTCCACCGACGTGTTCTCCGACGACACCGCCCTGCTTGAGGCGATCAACGCCGGGCAATGCGACGTCGGTATCGTCAATACCTACTACTATGGACGCCTGCACCAGCAGAAGCCGGACCTGAAGGTGAAGCTGTTCTGGCCGAACCAGGCTGACCGTGGCGTGCACATCAACCTTTCGGGCATCGGCTTGACCAAACATGCACCGCACCCGGAAGCCGCGAAGAAACTGGTGGAGTGGATGACCACGCCGGAGGCGCAAAGCATCTTCGCCGACGTGAACCAGGAATTCCCGGCCAACCCTAAAGTGGAACCGTCCAAGGAAGTGGCGGCCTGGGGCAAGTTCAAGGCCGATACCTTGCCGGTGGAAGTTGCCGGCAAACGCCAGGCCGAAGCCATTCGCATGATGGACCGCGCGGGCTGGAATTGAGATAAATCCCTCAGTGCACTGATGACTTGTGGCGAGGGAGCTTGCTCCCGCTGGAGGGCGAAGCCCTCCCGGAAGACCTGCCGGAATCGACCTGATGAGTAATGATCCCGAATTTTGGGGCTACTTCGTAGCCCAGCGGGAGCAAGCTCCCTCGCCACAGAAGCAGTTTTGCCAGCCATGACATTTGTGCACTCATAGCCTGGGCACACCCCTTCAAACGAGAGCTTCCCTTGGCCCACCCCGTCCAACGCCGCTGGTACCCCTTGGTCTTCGCCATCGCCGCGCTGGTGTTGCTGCCCCTGAGTGTCCTGCTGCTGTCCTGGCAGACGATCGACCAGCAGATCTGGTCCCACCTGTGGGACACCCAGATGCCGCGTCTGTTGGGCAACACCCTGACGCTGATCCTGGGGGTTGGGGTTGGGGTGACGCTGCTGGGCGTGAGCCTCGCCTGGCTGACCAGCTTGTGCGAGTTTCCCGGGCGCCGTTGGCTCGACTGGGCGTTGATGCTGCCGTTTGCGATCCCAGCCTACGTGCTGGCGTTTGTCTTCGTTGGCCTGCTGGATTTTGCCGGCCCCGTGCAGACGCTGCTGCGCGAGTGGTTGGGCACGGGCCTGCGGCTGCCGCGGGTCCGTTCCACCGGTGGCGTGATCCTGGTGCTGGTGCTGGTTTTCTACCCCTATGTCTATCTGCTGGCGCGCAGTGCGTTCCTGGCCCAGGGCAAAGGCCTGATGGAAGCGGCCCGGGTGCTCGGGCAATCGCCGTGGCAGGCGTTCTGGCGCGTGGCGCTGCCGATGGCCCGGCCGGCCATCGGTGCGGGTGTGGCGCTGGCGCTGATGGAAACCCTGGCGGATTTCGGCGCGGTGTCGGTGTTCAACTTCGACACCTTCACCACCGCCATCTACAAGACCTGGTACGGCTTCTTCAGTCTCTCCAGCGCTGCCCAACTGGCCAGCCTGTTGTTGCTGGCGGTCATGCTGGTGCTCTACGGCGAGCGCCGCGCCCGCGGTGCCCATCGGGCCAGTAACGAGCGACCCCGGGTCAAGGCGCTGTACACCTTGCGTGGCTTCAAGGCCATGGCGGCCAGTAGCTGGTGTTTCCTGGTGTTTGCCTGCGCGTTCGTCATTCCGGTCTTGCAACTGGTGGTGTGGTTCTGGCAGCGCGGTCGTTTCGACCTGGACGAGCGTTATGCCGGATTGATCCTTCACACCCTGTACCTGGGTGGCCTGGCGGCGTTGGTCACGGTGTGCGTCGCCTTGCTGCTGGCGTTCGCCCGGCGATTGGCGCCGACCCGCCCGATCCGGGCCGGCGTCGGCCTGGCTAACCTGGGCTATGCCCTGCCCGGCTCGGTGCTGGCGGTGTCGATCATGCTTGCATTCAGTTACCTGGATCGCGAACTGGTCATCCCGCTGTCGACCTGGCTGGGCGGCGCCGGCAAGCCGTTGTTGCTGGGCAGCCTGTCGGCGCTGTTGCTGGCCTATCTGGTGCGTTTCCTGGCCGTGGCCTACGGCCCGTTGGAAAGCAGCCTGGGGCGGATTCGCCCGTCGCTGCCCGAAGCTGCGCGCAGTCTCGGGGTCAGTGGGCCGCGACTTTTTTTCAAAGTGTATCTGCCGTTGCTGCTGCCCGGCACCTTGAGCGCGGCACTGCTGGTGTTCGTCGATGTCCTCAAGGAAATGCCCGCGACCTTGCTGATGCGTCCGTTCGGCTGGGACACGCTGGCGGTGCGGATTTTCGAGATGACCAGCGAAGGCGAATGGGCCCGCGCCGCCCTGCCGGCGTTGACCCTGGTGCTGGTAGGGTTGTTGCCGGTCATCGGATTGATACGACGCTCGGCCCATCGAAACAGCTAGGTGTCAGTCCTACATCATGCGGCTACAATGCGCGGCATTCGGTGCGGTCCGATTGTAGGACCGGGCAGTCGAGAGCAGCTGAAAAACCATCTGTGCGACAGGTGTCATTGCTGTGCGATGCCCTGAGCACCTTCGCCAAGCCCGGAAGGAGAAACCCATGGGACAGCGCACGCCTCTGTATGACCTTCATCTCGCCCTCGGCGCGAAGATGGTCGATTTTGGCGGTTGGGATATGCCTTTGCATTACGGCTCGCAAGTCGAAGAACACCATCAGGTGCGGCGCGACTGCGGCGTGTTCGACGTATCCCACATGACCGTGATCGATATCGCCGGTTCCCAGGCCAAGGCCTGGCTGCAACGCCTGCTGGCCAATGACGTCGATCGCTTGCAAGACGCAGGGCGCGCCCTGTACAGCGCCATGCTCAACGAGCGCGGCGGCATCGTCGACGACATGATCGTCTACCGCGTCGAGGACGGCTACCGACTGGTCTTCAATGCTTCGACCCGCGATCAGGACCTGGCCTGGATGCAAGCCCAGCTCGCCGGGTACGACGTGCAACTGCATGAGCGTTCCGAACTGGCGATGCTGGCGATCCAGGGGCCCCATGCCCGCCACAAGATTGCCGAGCTGGTGACGCAATCGCGCAGCCAGTTGATCCAGCAACTCAAGCCTTTCGAAGGTCGTGCCGACGGCGACTGGTTCATCGCCCGCACTGGCTACACCGGTGAGGATGGATTGGAGATTGTCCTGCCTGCCCACGAAGCCCCGAGTTTCTTCAACGACCTGGTGGGCGCCGGCATTTCTCCCATCGGCCTCGGCGCCCGCGACACCTTGCGCCTGGAGGCCGGCATGAACCTCTACGGCCGCGATATTCACCAGGATGTTTCGCCGCTGGCCTCGAACATGGCCTGGAGCATCGCCTGGGAACCGGCGAGCCGCCAGTTCATCGGGCGCAGCGCGCTGGAAGCCGAGTTGGCGAAGGGCGTGCAATACAAACTGGTCGGGCTGGTGCTGGAGGAGCGTGGCGTTCTGCGCGCCCATCAGGTGGTCCGTATCGCCGATGTTGGCGAAGGGGAGATCACCAGTGGTAGTTTTTCTCCTACGCTTAGCAAGTCGATCGCCCTGGCACGTGTTCCGATGGCCACCGCCGACCGTGCCGAGGTAGAAATTCGTGGCAAGTGGTACCCGGTACGGGTGGTCAAGCCGACCTTCGTCCGCCATGGCAAAACCCTGATCTAACTCTTTGCGGCAGGCCGCTGGCTGCTGAAACTTTCATTTGAGGACACAGAATATGAGCAACATCCCTGTCGAGTTGCGTTTTGCCGAAAGCCATGAATGGGCGCGAAAGGAAGGCGGTTTGATCGTGGTGGGGATCTCCGACCATGCCCAGGAAGCACTGGGTGACGTGGTGTTTGTCGAGCTGCCGGAAATCGGCAAGGTTTTTGCGGCCGGTGATACAGCGGGTGTGGTTGAGTCGGTGAAGGCGGCATCGGACATTTACTCGCCAGTGGCGGGTGAAGTGGTCGAAGTCAACGAAGACCTGGCCTCCGAGCCGGAAGCGCTGAACAACGAACCTTACGAAGCGTGGATCTTCAAGGTCAAGCCTGCCAATGCCGATGCGGACCTGGCCAAGCTGCTGGATGCAGCGGGCTACGCAGAGGCTATTGGCGAGTAAATACCAGCCGCTCCCACAAAGTGAGTGAAGGGTTGCAAATCGCCGGGCAAAAAAATGCCGCTCAATCGAGCGGCATTTTTCATGGGCCGGGAATCAGTCCTGGGCGACGGCGTTTTTTGCCAGGATCGCGTTGGCCAGTTCCATGTCGGTGGCCT
Organism: Pseudomonas sp. FG6; assembly: GCF_057809015.1. Taxonomy (NCBI): domain Bacteria; kingdom Pseudomonadati; phylum Pseudomonadota; class Gammaproteobacteria; order Pseudomonadales; family Pseudomonadaceae; genus Pseudomonas; species Pseudomonas sp. FG6. The sequence continues at coordinate 12,260 of NZ_JBMDJD010000013.1, read as the reverse complement.
GCAGGCCTGGGTTGTCGGCGCGGACTTTCTGCATCGCGGCCTCCAGATAGGGGCCACGGATAGTGCCGTCACTGGCGACGAAGCTGCCGGCGTCGTCCTGGGCGGCGACGATCAGCTTGTGGTCCTTGAAGGTCAGGTAGGTAGAGCCGGTGGTTGCACCGGAAGAGATGACGTTACGCCAAAACGTGTCGGCCATGGCCGAGCCCACAGGCAAAGAAAGCAGGGCTAGGGTCGCGACAGCAAGTTTGAGACGCATGATAGGTGACTCCACTGGGTTAACTATCAGTTTGGATTACCTGCGTCCCGATTCAGTTCCGTGACGGTCCGGTCATGCGTCGCCTGCCTCATTTTTGTTCGCTTTGGGGGGTTACCCGCAGCACCTCCTCGACAGTCGTCAGGCCTGCTGCCACTTTTTGCGCGCCGGACAATCGCAGGCTGCGCATGCCTTCCTTGAAGGCCTGACGACGCACCGCCAACAGGTCGGTGTCAGGATGTATCAGCGCCTTGACGCCGTCGGTCAGTTGCATGATTTCGTAAACCCCGGCGCGGCCGCGATAACCGGTGTCGCGGCATTCCAGGCAACCGACCGCCTGTTGGGCATTGCCCGGCAGCGGGGCCTGCCAGGGACGTGTCAGGGTTTGCCAGTCGTCCTCGTCCAAGGGCAGCGGCGTCTTGCAATGAGGACACAGCGTGCGCACCAGACGCTGTGCCATGACGCCCAATACCGTGGCCTTGATCAGGTAATGGGGCACGCCGAGTTCCAGCAGGCGGCTGATGGCGCTCGGCGCATCGTTGGTGTGCAGCGTCGAGAGCACGAGGTGCCCGGTGAGCGCGGCCTGGATCGCCATTTCAGCGGTTTCCAGGTCGCGGATCTCGCCGATCATGATGATGTCCGGGTCTTGTCGCATCAGGGCCCGCACACCGGCGGCGAAGTTCAGTTCGATGTTGTGCTGGACCTGCATCTGGTTGAAGGACGCCTCGACCATTTCAATCGGGTCTTCGATGGTGCAGAGGTTGACCTCCGGCGTCGCCAGCTTCTTGAGGGTGGTGTAGAGGGTGGTGGTCTTGCCCGAACCGGTGGGCCCGGTCACCAGGATGATGCCGTTGGGCTGGCGCGTCATGTCCTGCCAGCGGCGCAGGTCGTCGGCGGAGAAGCCGAGCTGGTCGAAATCCTTGAGCAGCACTTCCGGGTCGAAGATCCGCATCACCATCTTTTCGCCGAACGCCGTCGGCAAGGTCGACAGGCGCAATTCCACTTCCCCGCCGTCCGGGGTCTTGGTCTTGACCCGGCCATCCTGGGGTTTGCGTTTTTCCGCGACGTTCATTCGGCCCAGGGTCTTGAGGCGGCTGATGATCGCCATCGTCACCTGCGGCGGGAACTGATAGACGGTGTGCAGCACCCCGTCGATGCGAAACCGTACGGTGCCCTGGTCGCGGCGTGGCTCGATGTGGATATCGCTGGCGCGCTGCTGGAACGCGTACTGGAACAGCCAGTCGACGATATTGACGATGTGCGCGTCGTTGGCGTCCGGCTCCTGGTCGCTGGCACCCAGGTTGAGCAGTTGCTCGAAGTTGCCCAGGTTGCTCGACGGCTGGTCGCTCACCGTGGCGCCGCTGACCGATTTGGCCAGGCGATAGAACTCCACGCTCAGGCGCTGGATATCCACCGGATTGGCGACCACGCGCCGGACCGGGAGCTTGAGCACGTGGGTCAGGTCCTCTTCCCAACTGCTGACATAAGGCTGGGCGCTGGCCACGGTGACGGCGTCACGATCGACCGCCACGGCGAGGATCTTGTGGCGCTGGGCGAAGGCATAGGACATCAAGGGCGTGACGGCCGCCACGTTGATCTTCAGCGGGTCGATGCGCATGTAGGACTGGCCGGCCTGGTGGGACAGCCACAGGGTCAGGCTTTCCAGGTCGAGGTGCTTGCCGGGACGGCTCAGATCATCCAGATGCTGGTTGGCGATGAACTCCAGCGGATGCAACTGGGCGCTGGCACTGTGGCGCCGGCGGGCATTGAGCGCGGTCTCGGCGGAGTCCTGGCAGATGAAGCCTTGGGCGACCAGTTGGCGCAGCAGATCATTGAGGTCCAGCCAGCGATCCTGAGTGGCGTGTTTGGTGGACATGCGGGTCTTCCTATTGGGCAATTGCAGCAAAGCCGCGATACAGACGCTTCGGCGTCCTGCTCGTCTGCAAAAGGATAGCCCCGACCTCGTGGACCGTTGGGCCACTACCCGACCAATGCGTTTCGAATTCTTGCGCTCACGGCTCAGCCCATCGCTTGGACTGGCTCGGCCTGCGGGCAATCAGCGTCCTGCAGGTCCACCGAATGCACGCTGATCAGGTTACGAAGTTTTTCCGCAATGACCTGGGCACGGTGCCAGCTCAGCCCCTCCATGAGCACCGTCATCGACAGCAGATCGTCGCGGCGTTCGACCTGGACCTGCCGCGGTGTCAGGCCCTGCAAGGCAAACAGGTTCAGCGCCCGGCACAGCAGGTCCGGCTCGGCTTCGGCCAAAAGTTGGTAGTACGCGCGGCAATGAACATTGTGCAGGTGCCAGACATCGGCGCGGGGCGCGGGTGCGACGGCTTCAAGTGGGGGCATGTTGGATCTCCTTGGACACGGGAGAAATATTTACATGGGGTGCGGGGTATTTCTTATCTAAGATGAGTGCTTTCAAGAAATGTGCGCATCGTATGATTCTTGTATTAGCTAAAAATGGGTTTATTTATGCACGCTGAGTTGGATGGCTACGACCGCAAGATACTGGCCCTGCTCCAAGAGGATGCTTCGCTGTCCAGTGCGCAGATCGCCGAACAGGTGGGTTTGTCCCAGTCGCCGTGCTGGCGGCGGATCCAGCGGATGAAGGAGGAGGGGATCATCCGTGGCCAGGTGACCCTGCTGGATCGCAAGAAGATTGGCCTCAACACGCAGATTTTTGCCGAGATCAAGCTCAACGCCCACGGGCGCTCGAACTTCACCGAGTTCACCGAGGCGATCCGTGGCTTTCCCGAGGTGCTGGAATGCTATGTGCTGATGGGGGCGGTGGATTTTCTGTTGCGCATCGTCACGGCGGACATCGAGGCGTATGAGCGATTCTTTTTCGAAAAGCTGTCGATGGTGCCGGGGATCCAGGAAGTGAACTCGATCGTGGCGTTGTCGGAGATCAAGTCGACGACGAGTTTGCCGGTGGTGCGCTGAAGCTTGTTTTTGCGGCGTTTTGGCTGGCCTCATCGTCGGATCGCCGCCCGGAGCAGGCTCGCTCCCACATGGGTTCAGCGTTGTACACAGATGTTGTGTCCGCTGAAGATCACCTGTGGGAGCGAGCCTGCTCGCGATGGCGGTATTACAGACGCAACAAGATCTTCCAGGCCCGATTCTGGTACACCGCGATCGCCTGTTGCTTGCGCGCCTCCAGGGCTTCGTCGGTGATCGGTTGGTTGGCCAGTTGCGCCAGTTTGTTCAACTCACCGTACAGGCGGTCCATTTCCGGGATGTCCAGCACTTGGCGGGCGTGGTGCATCCAGGCCTGGATCCGTTCGATGCGGGGCAGTTGTTCGGCCAGGTCTTCCGGTTGCTGCTGGTAGCGTTGCAGTTGCAGGGACGAGGCTTCCTCGCTGAGCAGGTGGGGCAGCCAGTTGCCCAGTTGTGCCGCGCCCTGGCGATTGCCGCGGGTGTTGCGGTCGACGGCCCAGCTGCGAGCCAGCAGCCAGCGGGAGGCACTCAGGGAGAACTGGCCCCAGCGCGGGTCCTGCAGCTCTTCGAGGAATTGCTCCGGTGCTGCCTTGCGCACGTCTTCGTCGTCCAGGCCGGCCTGGACCAGCGGGCGCCAATCTTCCAGCAACGCGTCGAGGGCCACCCGCAGGTCATGGGTCGATTGACGCGGTGCGGCCTGGCCGAGGCTGCTCAGCAGGGCGCGCAGTTCGACGAGGCTCTCCACCCAGTCCTGCAACAGGCGCCAGTGGCCGTTGAAGCGGTATTGCTCGGCCAGGCGCTGGCTGCTGCCGAGCAAGTGCCAGCCCAGTGCGGCGAAGGCTTCGTCCAGCGGCATTTCGGCGTTCAGCTGCGGGGCTGGCAGGCTCAGGGCATAGCTGGCGGCGTCATGCAGGCGATAGCCGCGCTCGGCCTTGCTGATGTCGCAGGGCATCAGGGGCAGGGTTTCGGCCAGTTCGGCGGCCAGTTCCAGCAAGGCGGCGGGTTCGCCTTCGCGCAACTCCAGCTCCAGCTCGCAGATCTCTTCCTTCTGCTTGCCCACGACGACGTGGCCCAGGTCCAGAGCGGCTTCGATGACCACCTTGGCTTTGCCGCGGCCCCAAGCGATTTCAGCGCGCTCGCGGACGAAATCGGTGGTGAAGATGGCCTTGAGGGTTTTCTTGTCCAGTTCGGCCAGTGTCTCGGGCCAGCATTCGCCGTCGAGCTTCTTCACATCGAGCTTGGCCTTGGGCAGGTGCCAATCGTATTCGTTGCGCTCGGACAGGCCGGCGATGCTCTGGCCGCGGGTCTTGAGGGTCTGGATCACTTCTTCGCCGTCGCGGCGCAGGCGCAGGGCGACCTTGGCCCGGGCCAGGTCCCGCTCGGGGGTGTCGAAGTACTGGTTCATCAGTTCACGACGTTCCCAGCCGCCCTTGAGGCGTTTTTTCAGCAGCGGATGCTCGCGCAAGGCTGCCAGGGTCTCGCGGCTGACGCGGAGTTTGATTTCGGTTTCTTTCTGCATGGCCGGAAAATCCAGGGATCGGGTGCGCAGCCGGGGGGAGGTGGGGCTGCCAAGGCCGTGCAGTGTACAGGACGCGCGCCGCAACGGTTTATTCCTTCCTGCGGATGGTTCTATGATGAGTACCAATCTGTAAGCCGGAGTCAGCGATGCCTTTGCCGTCCATGAAAGACCAATTCGCTGCCCTGATCGCCGCCCCTTCGGTCAGTTGCACCCAGCCCGGGCTGGACCAGTCCAACAGCGCCGTGATCGAGCTGTTGGCCGGCTGGCTCTCTGAGCTGGGGTTCTCTTGCGATATCCAGCCGGTGAGCCCAGGCAAATTCAATCTGCTGGCCAGCTTCGGCAGTGGCCCCGGCGGCCTGGTGCTGGCCGGGCACAGCGACACGGTGCCGTTCGACGGCGCGTTGTGGCAGACCGATCCACTGAAGCTCACCGAGGTCGACGGCCGCTGGGTCGGCCTGGGCAGCTGTGACATGAAAGGGTTTTTCGCCCTGGCCATCGAAGCGGTCAAGCCGTTGCTGGACCAACCGTTCAAGCAACCGTTGCTGATCCTCGCCACCTGCGACGAAGAAAGCTCGATGTCCGGTGCCCGGGCGCTGGCGGAGGCGGGGCGCCCCCTGGGGCGTGCCGCGGTGATCGGCGAGCCGACCGGCCTGCGGCCGATTCGCTTGCACAAAGGGGTGATGATGGAGCGCATCGACATCCTCGGGCGCAGCGGTCATTCCTCCGACCCGAGCCTGGGCCACAGCGCCCTCGAAGCCATGCATGACGCCATGGGCGAGCTGCGCGGCCTGCGCCTGCAATGGCAGCGTGAATTCCGTAACCCGCAGTTCACTGTGCCGCAACCGACCCTGAACTTCGGCTGTATCCATGGCGGTGACAACCCCAACCGGATCTGCGGCCAGTGCTCCATGGAGTTCGACCTGCGGCCCTTGCCGGGCATGGACCCGCAGGTGCTGCGGGCGGCGATCCGGCAGAAGCTTGCGCCCATCGCCGAGCGGCACCAGGTCAAGATCGACTATGCGCCGCTGTTCCCCGAAGTGCCGCCGTTTGAGCAGGCCGAGGACGCCGAACTGGTCCGAGTGGCCGAACGACTGACCGGTTATCGTGCCGAAGCAGTGGCGTTCGGCACCGAAGCGCCTTATCTTCAGCGCCTTGGTTGCGAAACCCTGGTGCTGGGCCCCGGCGACATCGCCTGCGCGCACCAACCGGGGGAATACCTTGAAATGTCACGTTTGCAGCCTACCGTGCAACTGCTGCGGCAGTTGATCGGCCATTACTGCCTGGCCCCGGCCACGGCCGGTTAAATTGCGCCCATCCGGGCCCGTATCCATGAGGAGAGCACGCGTGTCGCCAAGCCTGTTCCGACGATAACCACCAGCCAGCTGTGCGTTCTGTCTCGTCTTTTTTCGGCTGCTATTTATTACAGGCCCAGGTTCATGCCCGAATACGTCAATTGGCTTCGTCACGCTTCGCCCTACATCAACGCCCACCGCGATTGCACTTTCATCGTCATGCTGCCTGGCGACGGGGTGGAACACCCCAATTTCGGCAACATCGTCCATGACCTTGTGCTTTTGCACAGCCTCGGCGTGCGCCTGGTGCTGGTCCACGGTTCGCGCCCGCAGATCGAGACCCGCCTCGCAGCGCGGGGCCTGACGCCTCATTACCACCGTGGCATGCGCATCACCGATGCCGCGACGCTGGAATGCGTGATCGACGCGGTCGGCCAGTTGCGCATCGCCATTGAGGCGCGTCTGTCCATGGACATGGCATCGTCGCCCATGCAGGGCTCGCGGCTGCGGGTCGCCAGCGGCAACCTGGTCACCGCACGCCCCATCGGCGTGCTCGAAGGCGTGGATTACCACCACACCGGTGAAGTTCGCCGGGTCGATCGCAAGGGTATCAATCGCCTGCTGGACGAGCGCTCCATCGTGCTGTTGTCGCCGTTGGGCTATTCGCCCACCGGGGAAATCTTCAACCTCGCCTGCGAAGACGTCGCCACCCGCGCGGCCATCGACCTGGCGGCCGACAAATTGCTGCTGTTCGGTGCCGAACCCGGGTTGATCGGTGAAGACGGGCGCCTGGTGCGCGAGTTGCGCCCGCAACAGGTTCCCGCCCACATGCAACGCCTGGGCAGCGACTACCAGGCCGAGCTGCTGGATGCAGCGGCGCAGGCCTGTCGCGGCGGCGTGGCCCGCAGCCATATCGTCAGCTATGTCGAAGACGGTGCGTTGCTGGCCGAGTTGTTCACCCGCGATGGCAACGGCACGCTGGTGGCCCAGGAGCAATTCGAAGTGGTGCGCGAAGCGGCCATCGAGGACGTGGGCGGCCTGTTGGACCTGATCAGTCCGTTGGAGGAGCAGGGGATCCTGGTACGACGTTCGCGCGAAGTGCTGGAGCGCGAGATCGAACAGTTCAGTGTGGTCGAGCGCGAAGGGATGATCATCGCCTGTGCCGCCCTCTACCAGATCGCCGATTCGGACGCTGGTGAACTGGCCTGCCTGGCGGTTAACCCGGAATACCGTCACGGTGGACGCGGCGATGAGCTGCTGGAGCGGATTGAAACCCGCGCCCGAGCCCAAGGGCTCAAAACCCTGTTCGTGCTCACCACGCGCACCGCTCACTGGTTCCGCGAGCGGGGCTTTGAGCCAAGCAGCGTGGAGCGTCTGCCAGCGGCACGGGCGTCGCTTTACAACTATCAGCGCAATTCGAAGATTTTCGAGAAAGCCCTGTAGGCCCCACGCTGAGGGGCGCCGTCTATCGGAACAAGCCGACCGGCTGAAGCCTTCTTGATTTCAGACAATGAGCCCTTGTCTCGCAATCAATCAAGATCGCAGCACGTGTCGGCGGTTCTGTTGTTAATCGCGACAAATTGGCGCAGTTCGCTGCCATCTGGCGACTGCTCGGAAAGGATTGAGCAATCCATATTCATTAAATCCCGAGGTTGGCCGATATGCCTTTTCGCGGGATGATGCCACCGTGATAGCCGCCATATGTCCGAAACAGCTGAAAAGCGATGAAACAATTCTTTTTCGAATTAAAAAGAATCGATTATTCTCCGGTGCGGTGTAGAGGGGTTAGACCTTCGTCGTAGTCATAAATGGTTACGATTGACTTGTCAGTCACGGTCTGGCGCTAATCGCGCATCCGCGGATTCCGGGCGTTCGATCTGGAACCAGAGACACACAAGAATTAGAAAACGAGAGGAGCTAAGCATGAAGAAGTCCACCTTGGCCATTGCTGTGGCCGTTGGGGTTTTGGCGCAGCAAGCAGGCGCCGCCGGTTTTATCGAAGACAGCAAGGCGTCTGTCAGTTCCCGTACCCTTTATTTCGATAACGATAACCGTGAAACCGGTAAATCGGACCAGCGCGAAACGGCTACTGGCTTGAAGTTCGACTACAAGTCCGGCTTCACCCAAGGCGTCGTTGGTTTTGGTATCGATGCCCAGGCGCTGGTGGGTATTCACCTGGATGGCGGTAAAGGCCACCACCCGGATAGCAACTCCTTCGTTCCAAGCGACACAGACGGTTCGGCCGTGCATAACTGGAGCCGCCTGTCTGGCAACGTGAAGGCGCTTTTCTCCAAGACCGAAGCCCACTTGGGTGGTGCCCTGGCGCCTAACTTGCCGATCCTGGTCGCCAGTGATGGCCGTCTGCTGCCGCAAACCTTTGAAGGTGGCACCGTCACTTCCAAGGAAATCGATAACGTCACTTTCAACGCTGGTCAGCTGGAACACGCCACAGGCCGTGCGTCGAGCAACAGCACTGGCCTGGGCGTCAACGGTGGTTCTGAAGACAGCAACCAGTTCCGTTACGGCGGTGCTGACTGGAAAGTCACCAAGGACCTGACCCTGCAGTACTACTACGCCAACCTGCAAGATTATTACAAGCAGCACTTCCTGGGCGCGGTACACGTTTTCCCGATCAGCGAAGGCCAGTCGTTCAAGACCGACCTGCGCTACTTCGACAGCAGCTCGGATGGCCGTAACGGCGATGCCGGCTATCGTTTCAACAACAACGGTGGCTATGCCAAGAACCCGGGCGAGGTCGATAACAAGACCTGGAGCGCCATGTTCACGTACACCCTGGGCGGCAGCGCATTCCTGTTGGGTCACCAACAAGTTGGCGACGATGGCGGCTTTGTCTACCTGAACCAGGGCAGCCTGGTGAATGACAACGGTCGTAACGAAGGCGCGGGCGGTTCGAGCTTCTACCTGTTCACCGACAGCATGATCAACGGCTTTGTCCGTGCCGGTGAAAACACCACCTTCGGTCAGTACTCCTACGACTTCGCGTCCCTGGGCGTTCCAGGCCTGAAGGCCTCGGTTGCCTACCTGCGTGGTGATGACGTCAAGACCACCAACGGCGCAAGCGATTACTCCGAGTGGGAACGCGACATGCGCGTGGATTACGTGATCCAGCAAGGTGCTTTGAAAGGCTTCGGCACCACCCTGCGTCAGGGTACCTACCGCAGCAGCGGTGCTGGCGACAGCCAGGATCAGACCCGCCTGATCTTCAACTACACTTACAACTTCATGTAAGACGTAGTCGCGTAAAAAAGCCCCGCCCGGCATTGCGCCGGGCGGGGCTTTTTTTGTCAGTCAATTCAGCGCTGTGGCGTGGAGTGCGTCGCGTCCCTACGCAGGATGAACGCGCTGAACGCCAGAAAATCGCCCAGGTGCCGGGTGATGATGGCGACCATGATCGGCAGTTGCAGGGCTTGGTAGTCATGCACGGCGATATTCCTGAAACCCACCATGTTCTTCAGGTTTTTCACCAGGTCTTGCGTCACCCAGCCACTTTGAAAAAGCACCTCGAACACATCCCGGGCACTTTGGGGAACTCCCAGTCGTTCACGGCGAATCAAATGCTGCCCCATGTCCAGTGCCGCTTCACAGGCACGCTGGATATTCAGGATGGCTGAATCCTGGCGGGTGAAGTCGGTGGCGAAGGTAGCGGGATCCTTCTCGTACTCTTCCCGCACCCTGGCGACGCAACGCTCGATACTGGCTGCTTTGTTGATCAGTATGTCATCGGCCATACACGAAGCCTTTTTCTTGAATGTCCTTGAGCAAGCCTGCCCGAGCTTCGTCGAAGGCGGTTTTTTCGCTGAGGATAAAGCTTTCGAACAACCCCGCTTGTACGTCGCGGGCCCAGAGCCTCTGGCCTCGAGTCACGACTTGATATTGCATGACGGTCGTTGCTGCGCGGAGGTCGATCAGATCCACCGGACTGCCAGCGATATCCGCCAAATCACCTGAAAGCTGCCATAACGACACCGGGTCGACCTGGCCGGGTACGAGCACCGCCATATCGACATCACTGTCAGGTCCGGCGGTGCCCTGGGCATGACTACCGAACAGGTAAACGGCCAGCAGTCCAGGGAGATGGTTTTGCAGATGGGCCAACAAAGCTTGAGTGTTCATGCTGCCTATCCTAGCCGCTTGGCCTGAAATCACCTCAATAATTTCGTAGTGCGAATACAAAACAAAAAAAGCCCCGCCCGGCATTGCGCCGGGCGGGGCTTTTGCGTTTTCGAGTCAGGCCCACCCCTGTAGCCCTTCCCGAAGTTTCTCCTCTTGCAGCAACTCGAGGCCTTCTCGAACCTCGCCGGCGATGGTGTGCCGGTATGCGAAAGGGTGCCAGTGAACAGTTTTTTATATTCACTAATGATCTAAATAAATGGATATATATTCTTTTTAAAGCAATCGAAAGCGGTGCACAGTTGGGCTCACAACAACCTCATCCAGGAGCCGCACCATGAGCCTCAGACTTGGCGACATCGCCCCCGATTTCGAACAGGATTCCAGCGCCGGCAAGATTCGCTTCCATGAATGGCTCGGCGACAGCTGGGGCGTGCTGTTTTCCCATCCGGCGGATTTCACCCCCGTGTGCACCACCGAGCTGGGTTTCACCGCCAAGCTCAAGGATGAATTCGCCAAGCGTGGGGTCAAGGCCATTGCCCTCTCGGTAGACCCGGTGGACTCGCACCACAAATGGATCGAGGACATCAACGAGACCCAGGACACCGTGGTCAATTTTCCGATCCTGGCCGACGCCGACCGCAAGGTGTCCGACCTGTACGACCTGATCCACCCCAATGCCAGCGATACCTTGACCGTGCGCTCACTGTTCGTGATCGACCCGAACAAGAAGGTTCGCCTGACCATTACCTACCCGGCCAGCACGGGGCGCAATTTCCACGAGATCCTGCGGGTGATCGATTCCTTGCAACTGACCGACAACTACAAAGTCGCCACCCCGGCCAACTGGCAGGACGGTGAGGACGTGGTGATCGTGCCGTCGCTCAAGGATGAAGCAGAACTCAAGCAGCGTTTTCCCAAGGGCTACCGCGCGGTGAAACCGTACCTGCGCCTGACGCCGCAGCCCAATCGCTGACGCAAGACCTGAGCCTGGACCTGTGGGAGCGAGCCTGCTCGCGATAGCGGTGTGTCAGTCGACTTCAATATCCGCTGATCCGCCGCTATCGCGATCAAGCTCGCTCCCACAGGGGGCAAATTTACTGTGCACCAAAGGGTTTTGGCCGTCTCGACGGCCTTTTTTGCGTGTGCAAGTTTTAGCCGGCGCCTGCCCGATATAAACGCGCATTGTTTCCTTGCACTCATTTTTCATAGGAGAACATCTCGTCTATGTGAGATGTTCTTAGCGGATTCTGAAAGATATCTGTAAGACGCTTCCCAAATTTCTCCGGTTGGACTGAAAGTGTCCGTAGCAGGATGGAATGACTCTTTGAATTAATTCACGCTGGCTGCCTTTGGAAGAGCCGATCACGTGCGCGATGGCGCAAGTCACGGACCTAGAATGACCTCAAGTCCTCAGGGTTTACGGACTTCTCCGGCTGATTCCTTTCCGAAACCAAAGGCCAATCACGTCATGCTCAATTCACTTCTTCGGCTTTTTGAACGTCGCGACAATCACCGGGATGCACAACCTGAGGCTGACGCCCCGATCTGGCCGACGCCCGATACCAGGCCCCTCCACCGCTCTTCGCCCCTCGACCCCGAGCGCGGCGCATTGCCCCCGGTGAGAAACTGGAGCCACCCCTTCAAGGACACGAGTCATCCACTGCTGCAACTGACTCAACTCTCCAACGCAGTAGCAGGTTATTACCCGTTGGGGCGTAACGGCCTCTGGCATGGCGGCGTGCATTTCGACATGGGCACCGCCGGGGTACTGGATCAGTCCAGCGTGCATTGTCTGGCCGACGGCGAGGTGGTCGCCTACCGCATCGACCGACACGCACCTACCACGGCCTATCAGATCAACAAGCTGCGTGTGAACAAACCCTTCTCCCGCAACTTTGTGCTCGTGCGCCATCGATTGCAGCCGCCGAAGATCGAAGGCAGCCCGGACACCCCACCCAGCTTGACCGTCTACAGCCTGTACATGCACCTGCAGGATTGGGCGGTTTACCAGCAAGACCCGGACATCGCGCGCCCAGGCTTCTGGCCGGAAGGAAAGACACAGCGGGTCAAGGAAACGGTGAACGATGTACTTCCCGGAAACCTGGACCAGCTCGGC
>NZ_JBMDJD010000012.1:0-143636 GCF_057809015.1 Pseudomonas sp. FG6 | reverse complement strand
CTTCGACTGCGCCGGAAGTGGGGCGAATTATAGAGATCCAGAATCTGCCGTCAACACCTTTTTTTCATATTTCTGTCACATCGGTCAAAAGCCCCCGAAAACAAAGAGGCCGGCACCAGGGTGCCGGCCTCTTTGTTCATTCATTACAAGCTAGGGAAAGCGAACTGCGAAGCCTCGTGGGTAGCGCGTTGCGGCCAGCGCTGGGTGATGGCCTTGCGACGAGTATAGAAACGCACCCCGTCCGGACCATAGGCGTGCAGGTCACCGAACAGCGACCGCTTCCAACCACCAAAGCTGTGATACGCCACTGGCACCGGCAATGGAACGTTGACCCCGACCATGCCCACTTCAATCTCGTCGCAGAACAACCGCGCAGCCTCGCCATCGCGGGTAAAGATGCAGGTGCCATTGCCATACTCGTGATCATTGATCAGTTGCATCGCCTCTTCCAGGCTGTTGACCCGGACAATGCACAACACCGGCCCGAAGATCTCTTCTTTATAGATACGCATCTCGGGGGTCACGCGGTCAAAGAGGCAGCCACCCAGGAAGAAGCCCTCTTCGTGCCCGGTCACGCTCAAGCCACGGCCATCGACGACCAGCGAAGCACCCGCCGCCACGCCATCTTCTATATAGCCACTGACCTTGTCCCGATGCTGACCAGTCACCAGCGGCCCCATGTCCAGCCCGCACGATGTGCCAGCGCCGATCTTCAGGGCCTTGATGTTTGGCACCAGCTTGCTTACCAGAGCATCGGCCACCTGGTCGCCGACACACACCGCCACCGAGATCGCCATGCAACGCTCGCCGCAGGAACCATACGCCGCCCCCATCAGTGCGTTGACGGCGTTGTCCAGGTCGGCATCCGGCATCAATACCGCGTGGTTCTTAGCCCCGCCCAATGCCTGGACGCGCTTGCCGCGACGGGTGCCCTCGGCATAGATGTACTCGGCGATCGGCGTCGAGCCGACAAAACTCAGTGCCTTGACTTCCGGTGCTTCGATCAGCGCATCCACTGCAGCCTTGTCGCCATGCACCACACTCAATACGCCCTTGGGCAACCCGGCTTCCAACAGCAATTGGGCGATCAGCAACGTCGAGCTCGGATCGCGCTCGGACGGTTTGAGGATGAAGCAGTTACCGCAGACGATCGCCAGTGGGTACATCCACAGCGGTACCATCGCCGGGAAGTTGAACGGGGTGATGCCCGCCACCACGCCCAGGGGCTGGAAATCCGACCACGCATCAATGTTCGGGCCGACGTTGCGGCTGTACTCACCCTTGAGAATTTCTGGCGCTGCGCAGGCGAACTCGACGTTCTCGATACCACGCTTGAGTTCACCGGCCGCATCTTCCAGGGTCTTGCCGTGTTCCTCGCTGATCAGTTGGGCAATACGCGCCTCGTTCTGCTCCAGCAATTGCTTGAAACGAAACATCACCTGCGCGCGCTTGGCCGCTGGCGTCTTGCGCCAGGCAGGGAATGCCGCAGCGGCGGCGTCGATGGCCTGCTGGATCGTTGTGCGATCGGCCAATGGCACTTTATGGATCGCCTGGCCGGTGGACGGGTTGAACACATCAGCCGTACGGGCGCTGTCACTCAACAACTCGCCATTGATCAAATGCGGGATGAGACTCATGAGGAAACTCCAGAATTTATCCGCAGGCGCCCGGAGCCGGACGCCTGTCATTGAACGCTAAAAAGAAGAAACGTCAGTCGAGCTTGTTCAGCACTTCACCGACCGCGTCGAACAGACGATCCAGGTCTTGTGGCTTGCTGTTGAACGTTGGGCCGAACTGCAGGGTGTCACCGCCGAAACGCACATAGAACCCGGCTTTCCACAAAGCCATGCCGGCCTCGAACGGACGCACGATCGCATCGCCATCACGCGGCGCGATCTGGATCGCGCCGGCCAGGCCGAAGTTGCGGATGTCGATGACGTTCTTCGACCCCTTCAGGCCATGCAGGGCACTCTCGAAGTGCGGGGCGACTTCGGCCACGCTTTGCACCAGGTTTTCCTTCTGCAGCAGGTCCAGTGCTGCCAGGCCAGCCGCGCAGGCCACCGGGTGGGCCGAGTAGGTGTAGCCGTGGGGAAACTCCACCGCGTACTCGGGCGTCGGTTGGTTCATGAAGGTCTGGTAGATCTCGGAGCTGGCGATCACCGCGCCCATGGGGATCGCACCGTTGGTAACTTGCTTGGCGATGCACATAAGGTCAGGGGTGACACCGAAGCTTTCGGCGCCGAACATCGAACCGGTGCGGCCGAAACCGGTGATCACCTCGTCGAACACCAGCAGGATATTGTGCTGGTCGCAAATTTCCCGCAGGCGCTTGAGGTAGCCCTCAGGCGGAACCAGCACACCCGCCGACCCGGCCAGCGGCTCAACGAATACGGCGGCGATATTGGACGCATCATGCAGCTCGATCAGCTTCAACAGCTCATCGGCCAGGGCGATCCCGCCCTCTTTCGGCATGCCACGGGAATAGGCATTGCTGGCCAGCAAGGTGTGGGGCAAATGATCGACGTCCATCATCGCCTGCCCGAACAGCTTCCGGTTGCCGTTGACACCCCCCAGGCTGGTACCGGCGATGTTCACGCCGTGATAGCCACGAGCACGACCAATCATCTTGGTCTTGGTGGACTGCCCCTTGAGGCGCCAGTAGGCGCGAACCATCTTCACCGCCGTGTCGGCGCACTCGGAACCGGAGTCGGTGAAGAACACATGGTTGAGATTGCCCGGGGTCAGGCTGGTGATTTTTTCCGCCAGCTGGAAGGACAGCGGGTGGCCGTACTGGAAGCCCGGCGAATAATCCAGGGTGCCCAATTGCTTGGCGACTGCTTCCTGGATCTCCTTGCGAGTGTGCCCGGCGCCACAGGTCCACAGGCCCGACAGCGAGTCATATACTTTGCGCCCTTTGTCATCGACCAGCCAGCTGCCTTCGGCGGCAACGATCAGGCGTGGGTCGCGCTGGAAGTTACGGTTGGCGGTGTAAGGCATCCAGTGGGCATCAAGCTTGAGCTGGCTGGCCAGGGAGTTGGCCGCGTGTTCGGGCATGTTCATCGACAAAACCTCGCAGGATCATGAATGGCGTGGGTCAAAAGCGTTCTTGCAGCTAAGTTGCCACGGCGATAAAGTCGGTGAAATCCAACTTTTCTAACCTTCAGTCAGCGGATCACTAAACTATGAGCGTTCGCCGTCCCGATCCGCTGGCCCAAGTCAGCGACTTTGATATCCGCCTGTTGCGCATTTTCCGCAGCGTAGTGGAGTGCGGCGGTTTCTCTGCAGCGGAAACCGTGCTGGGCATCGGTCGTTCAGCCATCAGCCAGCAGATGAGCGATCTGGAGCAACGCTTGGGTTTGCGCCTGTGCCAGCGTGGGCGGGCAGGTTTTTCCCTGACGGAGGAAGGTCGAGAGGTTTACCAGTCGGCGTTGCAGTTATTGAGCGCCCTGGAAAGTTTTCGCACCGAGGTCAATGGGCTGCACCAGCATTTGCGGGGCGAGTTGACCATTGGCCTGACCGACAACCTGGTCACCCTGCCCCACATGCGCATCACTCACGCCCTGGCTCAGTTGAAGGAGCGCGGCCCCGACGTGCAGATCCAGATTCGCATGATCGCCCCCAACGAAGTCGAGCAAGGCGTGCTCGATGGCCGACTGCATGTCGGCGTGGTGCCCCAGGCCAGCGCCTTGTCCGGCCTGGAATATCAACCGCTCTACAGCGAACGGTCATTGCTGTATTGCGCGGTCGGACATCCGTTGTTCTACGTGGATGACCAGAAACTGGACGATGACCGCCTCAACCGCCAGGACGCCATCGCGCCGACGTTCCGCCTGCCGGCCGAGATCCAGGCGCATTACCAGGCCCTCAACTGCACCGCCAGCGCATCGGATCGCGAAGGCATGGCTTTCCTGATTCTCACCGGACGCTATATCGGTTACCTGCCCGATCACTACGCCAGCCTCTGGGTCCAGCAAGGCCGGCTGCGGGCCTTGAAGCCTGGGGCGCGTTTCTATGATCTGAGCCTGGCCTCGGTCACGCGCAAGGGGCGCCGCCCTCATTTGGTGCTGGAAAGCTTTCTCGAGAGCCTGGCGGCGACTCGTTGATGCACCCCAGGTGTGCAAATCGGCTTTATATAGAAGCGGCACTTGTCGGATCGCTGCCGGTACGCTATCAACGCATCTGCTTGTCCCTACAGACCCAGCCCGGAAATGCCCATGACCTTTGAAGTTCCTGCCCACGGTGGCAAGTCCACTGGCCGCATTCGTCAACAGAACGAAGAGACCATCCTCAAGGCCGCCGAAGATGAATTCGCTCGTCACGGATTCAAGGGCACCAGCATGAACACCATCGCCTTGAAGGCGGGGCTGCCCAAGGCGAACCTGCATTATTACTTCACCAACAAGCTCGGCTTGTACGTGGCGGTACTGAGCAACATCATCGAATTGTGGGACAGCACCTTCAACACCCTGACCGCCGAAGACGACCCGGCGCAAGCGCTGACTCGCTACATCCGCGCCAAGATGGAGTTCTCCCGTCGCCAGCCCCAGGCCTCGCGGCTCTTCGCCATGGAAGTGATCAGCGGGGGCGAATGCCTGACGGAGTATTTCAACCAGGATTATCGCGCCTGGTTCAAGGGGCGCGCGGCGGTGTTCCAGGCCTGGATCGACGCTGGCAAGATGGACCCGGTCGACCCGGTGCACCTGATTTTCCTGTTGTGGGGCAGCACCCAGCATTACGCCGACTTCGCCACGCAGATCTGCCGCGTGACCGGTCGCAGCAAGTTGACCAAGCAAGACATGCTCGATGCCGGCGACAACCTTATCCGCATCATTCTCAAGGGCTGCGGCCTGACACCCGTGCTGTAGGATCCCAATGCCTTTTACCCTTGCCGGCCTTTGCGAATACCGCGAAGAGATTCGCAAAAGCCGCTTCATCACCCTCGCCGCCCCCATCGGCAGCCCGGCCGACGCCCAGGCCTTCATCGAACAGCACAGCGACTTGAACGCCTCGCACAATTGCTGGGCCTGGAAACTGGGTGACCAATACCGCAGCAACGACGATGGCGAACCGGGTGGCACCGCCGGACGACCGATCCTGGCGGCCATCGAAGCCCAGGCCTGCGATCAGGTCGCGGTGCTGGTGATCCGTTGGTATGGCGGCATTCAACTGGGCACGGGTGGACTGGCGCGAGCGTATGGCGGCGGCGCGAACAAATGCCTGCAACAGGCCGAGAAAATCGAGCTGATCAGCCGCGTGGCATTGCGCTGTACCTGCGGGTTCGCCGAGCTGGCCCTGGTCAAGCTGCGGGTTGCCGAAAGCGGTGGCCTGGTGACGATGGAAGCGTTCACCGCCAACGGCGTGGCTTTGGAATTGGCCGTGGGTGAAGCACAGATCGACAAGCTGAACAGGCAGCTCGCCGACCTGAGTCGCGGGCGGATTCAGTTGGAACGATAATCCCGCTCACGCGGTGACAGTTGCCCACATCCACTGTGCACCCGGCTGTGGATAACCTGAGTACATTCCCTTGCAACCCTTCTGTCATGCGGGTTTGAGCGTACTGGTCATTTTTCATCCAAAGCGTTGCCTTCCTGATAAATCCACTCACAAAACAAGCGCTTGCAACGGTTTATCGCCTTTAGAAGAAAGCCGCGCACTCCTTATGCCCGGGTTTCTGGCTTGCGCACAATTACTGTGGAGCAACCTGTGGATAACCCGTTCATGGCTGACGCCGCCCCAAGAACGGCACGGCCCACAGCCCGGTGTTCATTTTTTAACCAGCCAATGACGAGCGCTGCGTGCCTGGCCGAGAGGGGGTTTGCTCATCACGGATGGGCAGGGCCTGCATGAGACCCCACGCCAATTCGAAGCACAGGAAAAGCCACAACACGGCAGACGCCCCATGGAGCAGCGCATAAAGCTGCCAAGTCGCGAACAGAAACCGCCCCATTGCATCGTAGCGTCCATACACCGACCGTGGATCGCGGATGCGCAACACCGCCCACACACAAACGATCGAACCCAGCAGGTTCGCCATCAACAGGTGCGCCGGCGCAAACGGCGGCAGCTCGCCCGGCAGGTCGAGGAGCCGGGTGGTGCTCGTCAAGAAGCCGTGCAGCGCGGCGAAACTCCAGGGCGTGGCAAATGCAGCGGTCACGATCAGGTCATACCAGGCGCTGCCGCGCACCAGTCGACGATATTGCATGGGGGTCCACATGGGCATTGCTCCAGATAATCGAGGAGCCAGGAGGTTAAAGCCTGGAGTATGCTCTAAGGTCAACCCTCGGAATCCGAATATGCCCATTGGAGAACCCGCCCAGCCCTGCGCCGTCAGTCGTGACACGCGCCGTTGGCTCGGGCAGTGTTGTCCTGTAAATCCGTGACCCTTTTCTTTCAAGGATGCCCTTCATGAATTCGGCAAGAAACGCTTTGATCATCGGCGCCTCCCGGGGCTTGGGCCTTGGGCTGGTAAAGACGCTGCTCAGCGATGGCTGGAACGTGACCGCCACCGTGCGCAACCCGCAAAACGCCGAGGCATTGACGGCGCTGGGACCGGTACGGATCGAAAGGCTCGACATGGACGATCAGCAAGCCGTCATCGCCCTGAGCCAGAAGCTCAAGGATGAAACCTTCGACCTGCTGTTCGTCAATGCAGGGGTCAAGGGTCCGGAGAACCAGAGCCCGGGCGGCGCGACGCTCGCCGAAGTCGGCCAGTTGTTCTTCACCAACGCCGTCGCCCCGATCAACCTGGCCCAGCGTTTCGTCGGGCAGATCCGCGATGGCAGCGGCGTGCTGGCGTTCATGAGTTCAGTGCTGGGCAGCGTGACCATGCCCGACGCGCCAGAACTGGCGCTGTACAAGGCGAGCAAGGCCGCGCTGAACTCCATGACCAACAGCTTCGTCAGCCAGTTGGGCGAGCAGTCATTGACGGTGCTGTCGCTGCATCCGGGCTGGGTGAAGACCGACATGGGCGGCGAAGGCGCGGACATCGATATCGAGACCAGTACCCGTGGGCTGATTGACCAGGTCAACGCATTTGCGAGCAAGGGTGGGCATCATTTCGTCAACTACCGGGGCGAGACGATTACCTGGTAGACACGACTATCCCTGTGGGAGCGGGCTTGCTCGCGATAGCGGTTTTACATCCAGCATGGATGTCGACTGAAATACCGCCATCGCGAGCAGGCTCGCTCCCACAATTGGATCTCAATCGGGCCCTGGAAATGTGCCCGGCAACCTGAGTAAACTCCAAACCTCGCCCTTCGCGGCGACCCTGGATCAGCAGACAGGGCATCACTGAGCTGGCTAACCTGAACCCACTTTCAGAGGAGCCGGCGACCATGCCTGCGACCCGTACCTGGTTAAAAAATCCCCTCGCCATCTTCACCGCCAACGACCTCGATGCCCGCGGTGGGCTCGTCCTGCAGGACGGTGTGATCGTCGAGTTGCTGAGCCTCGGCCAGCAACCTGCCCTGCCATGCGACAAACTGTTCGACGCGCGCGAGCATGTGATCCTGCCGGGATTGATCAACACCCATCATCACTTCTACCAAACCTTGACCCGTGCCTGGGCGCCGGTGGTGAACCAGCCGTTGTTCCCGTGGCTCAAGACCCTCTATCCGGTGTGGGCACGGCTGACCCCGGAGAAACTTGCCCTGGCGAGCAAAGTGGCGTTGGCCGAGCTGCTGCTGTCAGGCTGCACCACGGCCGCCGACCACCATTACCTGTTTCCCGAAGGCCTGGAAAACGCCATCGACGTGCAGGTGCACAGTGTTCGCGAACTGGGCATGCGGGCGATGCTGACCCGCGGATCCATGAGCCTGGGCGAGGCCGACGGTGGCTTGCCGCCCCAGCAGACTGTGCAGCAGGGCCAGGTCATTCTCGACGACAGCCAACGCTTGGTGAGCCAATACCATGAGCGCGGCGACGGCGCGCAGATACAGATTGCCCTGGCGCCGTGCTCACCGTTTTCGGTGACGCCGCAGATCATGCGCGCCAGCGCCGAACTGGCGGAAAAGCTCGACGTACGCCTGCACACCCACCTGGCCGAAACCCTCGACGAAGAAGACTTCTGCCTGCAACGCTTCGGCCTGCGCACCGTGGATTACCTAGACAGCGTCGGTTGGCTCGGCCCACGCACCTGGCTGGCCCACGGCATTCATTTCAACCCCGACGAAATCGCCCGTCTCGGCGCCGCCGGCACCGGCATCTGCCATTGTCCGAGTTCCAACATGCGCCTGGCCTCGGGTATCTGCCCCACCCTGGACCTGACCGCCGCCGGCGCGCCCGTGGGCTTGGGCGTAGACGGTTCGGCGTCCAACGACGCTTCGAACATGATCCTCGAAACCCGCCAAGCGCTGTATCTCCAGCGCCTGCGCTACGGCGCGCAGACGATCACACCGGAGCGCGTGCTGGGCTGGGCGACCCAAGGCTCGGCGCAACTGCTCGGGCGCAGTGATATCGGCGAACTGGCCGTGAGCAAACAGGCAGACCTGGCGTTGTTCAAGCTCGATGAATTGCGCTTCTCCGGCAGCCACGACCCGATCTCGGCGCTGCTGCTGTGCGGTGCCGATCGGGCGGATCGGGTGATGGTCGGTGGACAATGGCGGGTCATCGACGGAAAGGTCGAGGGGTTGGACCTGAAGGGCTTGATGGCCGATCACAGCCAGGCGGCCAGGGCGTTGATCGCGGGTATCTAACGCCAACCCGCCCCCTGTGGGAGCAACGCTACCGTCTGCCCATTGCCCAACAGCCAATGTTCCAATGGATAAGCGGCAAACGCGACGAGCAGCGTCAGCACCAGCCACTTTTCTTGCTTGATCAGCGCGGACACCGCACACCTTTAATCAAGAGTCAGGTCATGAGCTACTAGACTGTGGGGGGCTGCGAACGTTTCCTCCGCTTGCGCGTGCGAGTGGATCAGTCGGTCAGGTTTTACCAGACATTGCGGCCAGCCCCTGTAGAATGCCCGCCATCGATTTTCGGATGAGAAAAGACTATGTACGACTGGCTGAACGCCCTGCCCAAGGCTGAATTGCACCTGCACCTGGAAGGCTCGCTGGAACCTGAACTGCTGTTCGCCCTCGCCGAGCGCAACAAGATCGCCCTACCCTGGAACGACGTGGAAACCCTGCGCGCGGCCTACGCCTTCAACAACCTGCAGGAATTTCTCGACCTCTATTACCAAGGTGCCGATGTGCTGCGCACCTCCCAGGATTTCTATGACCTGACCTGGGCTTACCTGTTGCGCTGCAAGGCACAGAACGTGATTCACACCGAACCGTTCTTCGACCCACAGACCCACACTGACCGCGGCATCCCGTTCGAAGTGGTGCTCAACGGCATCGCCGCCGCGCTCAAGGACGGCGAGCAGCAATTGGGCATCACCAGCGGCCTGATCCTGAGCTTCTTGCGTCACCTGAGCGAAGAACAGGCACAGAAAACCCTCGACCAGGCGTTGCCATTTCGCGATGCCTTCGTGGCGGTGGGGCTGGACAGTTCAGAGATGGGGCATCCGCCGAGCAAATTCCAACGGGTCTTCGACCGCGCGCGCCACGAAGGCTTCCTGACGGTCGCCCACGCGGGTGAAGAAGGTCCGCCCGAGTACATCTGGGAAGCCCTGGACCTGCTGAAGATCCAGCGCATCGACCATGGCGTGCGCGCCATCGAAGACGAGCGGCTGATGCAGCGGATCATCGACGAGCAGATCCCGTTGACGGTGTGTCCGTTGTCCAACACCAAGCTGTGCGTGTTCGACGACATGTCGCAGCACAACATCCTCGACATGCTCGAACGCGGTGTGAAAGTGACGGTGAACTCTGACGACCCGGCGTACTTTGGTGGTTATGTCACCGAGAACTTCCACGCGCTGTACACCCACTTGGGCATGACCCAGGACCAGGCCAAGCGCCTGGCGCAGAACAGCCTGGATGCGCGGTTGGTCAAGCCTTAAGCCTAGTGGCGGGAATGCTCTCTTCACTGAGAGCATCTGTGGCGAGGAAGCTTGCTCCCGTTCGAGCGCGAAGCGCTCGCATCGAGGAGCCCAGTTGGACGATGGGGCTGCCAAGCCCGAACGCGGACCGGCCCAACGGGAGCAAGCGCCCTCGCCACAGGGTGCTTTATTGCACGCTTCCTTCGCTCAACTCCTCCAGCGTCTTGCCCCGCGTCTCCATCCCGAACAACCAGACCACACCCGCCGCCACGGCGAAGCACAGCGCGCCCAGGGCGAACACGCCGCCTTGCCCGGTGACGGGGAACACCAGTCCGGTGACCAACGGACCGAGCAGCGAACCGATACGGCCAATCGCCGAGGCAAAACCCGAGCCCGTGGCCCGGGCTGAGGTGGGGTAGAGCTCCGGCGTGTAGGTGTAGAGTACCGCCCACATGCCGAACAGGAAAAACTGCATCAACAACCCGGTGCCGATCAGCAAGCCGACGTTGCCGCCGAACACCGCGCTCTGGCCGTAGAGAAACGCCATTGCGCCGCCGCCCAGCAGCGTGATGACACACACCGGTTTACGTCCCCATCGCTCCACCAGCCAGGCCGCCATCAGGAAGCCGGGAATCCCGCCCAGGGAAATCAATACCGTGTAGTAGACCGACTGGGTCACGGCGAACCCCGATTGTTGCAACAAGGCGCTGAGCCAGGACGTCAGGCCGTAGAAGCCCAGCAAGGCAAAGAACCAGACGCTCCAGATCATCAGGGTGCGCTGGCGATACACCGGCGACCAGATCTGCGCCAGGGCCGAAAAGAAATTGCCCGGCGTACTCGCCAGCCGTGGCAACCGGATCGGCTGCGGCAAATCCCCACGCCCCAGCGAGACCTTGACCTTGTCTTCGATGCGCTTGAGCACGGCGTCCGCGTCCTCCGCTCGCCCGGCCTGTTCCAGCCATCGCGGCGACTCGGGGATAAAAAAGCGAATCGCCAGGACGAACACCGCCGGCACCGCCAGCACCAGGAAGATGTCGCGCCAGCCGATCACCGGCAGCAGGAAGTACGACAACACGCCCGCCGCCACGAAACCCAGCGGCCAGAAGCCGTCCATCAGCGCAATGTAGCGGCCTCGGCGCTTGGCCGGGATCAGTTCCGAGAGCATCGACTGGGCAATGGGGAACTCCATGCCCATGCCAATGCCCAGCAAGATGCGAAACAGCGTCAGCGCCTCGATGTCCTGGGCGGTGGAACACAGGTAACTGGCAACGCCCCACAGCACGATGCTCCACTGGAACACCGGTTTGCGACCGAAACGATCGGCCAGCATGCCCGACAGCGAAGCGCCCAGCACCATGCCGAAGAAACTCGAACTGGCCAGCAAACCCGCCTGGGCCGTGCTCAAGCCGAACTCGGTTTTGATCGAGCCCAGCAGGAACGTCATCATCGCCAGGTCCATGGAGTCGAAGAAAAACGCCAGGGCGATGATGATGAAAATGACCCGGTGGTAGCCGCTGATCGGCAGCCGTTCCAAGCGTTCAGCCGCACTGTAGCCGTGAATGTCCATGCACAATCCCCCTCCGATAATCCCAAGGGCGAGTGTGCGCGAACCTCGCAGGGGGCGATGGCTGAATACGACCTGCCGGCAGCCCGCAGCGACGTATTAGAAGGCCATTTCCACGGTTTCCTGCTCGGCGAAGCGGTGGATTTCCTGTTGGCCGAGCACCGTCACCTGCACAGCTCGCGAATCGTTGGGCAGGCTCAGCCAGCCGGACTGCATGAACAGTTGCAGCAGCGCGGCCCCCAGCGCA
Organism: Pseudomonas sp. FG6; assembly: GCF_057809015.1. Taxonomy (NCBI): domain Bacteria; kingdom Pseudomonadati; phylum Pseudomonadota; class Gammaproteobacteria; order Pseudomonadales; family Pseudomonadaceae; genus Pseudomonas; species Pseudomonas sp. FG6. Next base: position 131,897 of record NZ_JBMDJD010000012.1, on the reverse strand, counting down.
CCGCCCAGGTGCGGACGACGCTCGCTCCAGTCCAGGCAGGCGCAGGCAATGCGGGCGTTGCGATGGGCCAGCGCCTGGATGAACAGGCCACGTCCAGCCAACTGGCTGGCGCCCTTGTGAGTGACGATCACCCGCTGCTCGCACTGCTCGATCCACCCTGCATCCAGCAAATGCTGGTACAGATCGGCGGCCAATGTGCCCCCCAGGTGATCGTCGCACAGCCTGGCCCGGATCAATGATGCAGGGGCCGAGGGCGCCTTGGTCGGCAGGGCACCGCGCTTGAAGGCAGTCGGTAGCTTTCGCGGTGCGCTGGCCAGGGTCGCACTGGCCAGGGCTTCGACGGCGGCGCCGATTTCAGGTGCCGCCAGGCGGAAAAACCGTTTGCGGCCGCGGATTTCGACTTTCAACAGGCCTCCGGCGGACAGTCGCCCCAAGTGCGCGCTGGCCGAGGATGGCGACAGTCCGGCGAGCAACGCCAGTTCCTCGGCCTGCCGGGCCGTGCCGTCCATCAAGGCCCACATCATCGCACTGCGCTTGGGGTCAGCCAGCAGCGTGGCAATCTGGCTGATGCAAGGTGCATGTTCCATGTATTCACTCCCTGTTGAATCATTCGTCCACTGCTCTGGCGCAGGCGGCCGCTAGTATAAGCGGGGCGATCACGGTTGCCTGTCCTCCGGAAACCTTTGGAGGCGATTGTTCGTGAGGGAAAAGTCTCTATTTGCACGCGACTAATGGCCGGGCCCCGTCGAGAGCGGATATTGCGTTGCCTCGACGGTGTAGGCAGCAAGTCCAAGGCAAGATTGGGCTCGAAGGTTTCTGACCTGCGTAGAAGGCCTGGCTCTTGTGGGAGCAAAGCTCGCCCCGCAAAAAAACCATGCCGTCAGTCCGAGAATTACCCCTTGTCACAATTGCGATCGCATTCCGGTCTACACTCCAGGCCTTTGCAACGCAATCTTTTACGTGAGGAGGTCAGCAATGAAGATCCTGATAAAAGAAGTGGCAAAATCCCAATGGCAGGTGCGCCTTGACCAGCATGCTGTCACATTCCGCACCGAAGCCGAGGCCAAGGCCTTCGCCACCACCCTGCAAGCGCGGATCCACGCGCCCCATCATTTCCCCGAACAACAGCGAGCCGCCGGCTGAGTCAGCCCTGGCGGCGGGCCTGGGCCAGCGCCCGTTCATTTTGCCGACGGCGGGTCAGCATCGCTGCGCTCACCACCAATAATCCACACAGGCTGATGACCATGGCCATCGGCACGGCGGTGCCGTCGTGCAGCGCCGCCACCAACGCCGCAGCCCCGGCGGCCACCGAGAACTGCAAGCACCCAAGCATCGCCGAAGCGCTGCCGGCGCGGGCGCCCTGCCCGTTCATGGCGCAAGCCGACGCATTGGGGATGATGCAGCCCAGGCTGGCGATGCAGATGAACAGCGGAATCAACAACGGCCACAGCTGCGCCGGATGCAACGCGCTGACAGCCAGCAAGCTCAACCCGGCAATCCAGTAGACCCACACCGCGCGAGCCAGCAGGAACGCCGGGCCACGCTTGGACAACAAGCGGGCGTTGACCTGCGCCACCAGGATGAAGCCCGCCGCGTTGGCACCGAACAGCCAGCCGAAGTGCTCGGCCGCAACGCCGTAGAGTTTGATGAATACGAAAGGCGAACCGGCGATGTAGGCAAACATCCCGGCCATTGCGATGCCTCCGGTGAAGGCATGACCGAGGAACACCGAGTCGGTCAGCAGACGGCCGTATTGGCGCAAAGCGCCGGACAACGGCTGGCGCGGCACATGGGCCGGCAGGCTTTCCGGCAGCCACAGGGCGACCGCCGTGGAAACCAGCGCACTGAACAAGGTCAAGCCGACGAAGATCGATTGCCAGCCGTGCAGGTTCACCAGCACGCCACCGAGCATCGGCGCGAGGATCGGCGCCAGGCCCATCACCAGCATCAACTGGGAAAATACTTTGGCCGAACCCACCGCATCACACTTGTCGCTGACCACGGCGCGGGAAATCACCATCCCCGCGCATCCCCCCAGGGCCTGGACGAAGCGGGCGCCGATCAGCCATTCAAGACTCGGCGCGTAGGCGCAGGCCAGGGACGCCACGGTGAACAAACCGACCCCGACCAACAACGGAATGCGACGCCCGAAGCGGTCCGCCACCGGCCCATAGGCCAGTTGCCCGAGAGACAACCCCAGGAAATACGCCGCCAGGGTCAGTTGGATGTGTTTTTCATCGGTGCCGAAAGCGCTCGCCATGGCCGGAAAAGCGGGCAGGTAGAAGTCGATCGCCAAGGGACCGAAAGCGCTCAAGGCGCCAAGAATCAGAAGGGTTCGGAGGTTCATTGCGCGTCCTGGTCAGGCGTCTGTCGCCAGCCCGACAGTCTAGCCGGGCCGGGCGCGCTTGAACATTCCGATAGGTCGCTAACTATTAAAAGTTTTCAGGCGGGGCTGACCTCGTAGCCCTCTTCCTTGATGATTTCGGCCACCGCATCCGTAGACAACGAACTCTGCACCTGCACTGTCCTGGCGCCCAGGTCGACCTGCACCTGAGCCGCCGGATCCCGGGTCTGTACGGCCTGGGTGATGGCTTTGACGCAGTGCCCGCAGGACATGCCCTGGACATTGAATGTTTGCATGGGATAACTCCTGGTGAGTGAGGTTGCCGGCAGCTTCAGGCTTACCATCATGGCAAGGTCAAGTTCTGCCGATAACTGCCGGGCTGGAAATCGCCGCCGCGCTCGGCCAAGCTGCACACATCGAGGATTTCACACCGGAGGTTCAGCCATGCGCTGGTCAGCGTTCTGCCTGTTTTGCATGCTTGGTTTTTCAGCGACAGTCCCCCAGGCATCGGCCGCTGGCGAAGACTATGGCGTGCTGATCATTTCTCGCGAGCGCCTGGAAGTGGCGACCAATTGCGAAATCGGCATCTATATCCAGGACCAGCTCTCGGCCCGGCTGTTCCAGGAGACAAGCACCTCTTTCAACTTGCCGGCAGGCCGGTTTTCCCTGCGCCTGAAGTTGCTGCCGGGCCAGGCGCCCGGTTGCAACCCCGGCATGCTCGCACCCGGTTCCCAGGACATCACGCTCAAGGCGGGGGACATCCTGAAGTTCCGCATTGCCATGAATGAACAAGGCCTGTATCTCAAGCCGGCCGGGCTGGGTTACTGATACCGTTTAGATCCCTGTCAAAGCAAACCTTGCACAGCTCAAAGCCTTGTGGGAGCAAGGCTTGCCCGCGATGAAAGCGCCACCGTTTCTGAATGATTGCGGCGCCTGGATCGCGAGCAAGCTTTGCTCCCACAAAGCCAGTCCCCCACCGTCAGGGATTCGCAGGCTTTTTGATTGGCGCTTGACCTTGCCAGCATGGCAAGGTTGATCCTGTGGTCATCCACTACAGGGAGCCTGAGCGATGTCCGAATCCAGCACTTTCGACCTGCCGATTGCCGGCATGACTTGCGCCAGTTGCGCTGGCCGGGTCGAGCGAGCCTTGAGCAAGGTCACTGGCGCCCAAGCCGTCAGTGTGAACCTGGCCACCGAACAGGCGCGGGTACAAGCCCCGGCAGACAGCCTGCCCGCCCTGGTGCAAGCCGTCGAGCAAGCCGGCTACAGCGTCCCCGTGCAAACCCTTGAGCTGAACATCGAAGGCATGACCTGCGCCTCCTGCGTCGGCAGGGTCGAACGTGCCCTGGGCAAAATCAACGGCGTGCGCAGCGTCAGCGTCAACCTCGCCAACGAACGGGCACATTTGGAATTGCTCGGCCAGGTCGATCCGCAAACCCTGGTCGATGCCGTCAAGCGTGCCGGCTACGACGCCAGCGTCTGGCAGGCCGAGCAAGCCCACGACGACCGGGACACCCGCCTGGGCCGCGAACGCCTGGCCCTGGTGTTGGCGATCGTATTGTCCCTGCCACTGGTGGTGCCGATGCTGTTGCAACCCTTTGGCGTGCACTGGATGCTGCCGGCCTGGGTGCAGTTCGTCCTGGCGACGCCGGTGCAATTCATCTTCGGGGCACGCTTCTACCTCGCCGCGTTCAAGGCCGTACGCGCCGGGGCCGGCAACATGGATCTGCTGGTGGCCCTGGGCACCAGCGCCGGTTACGGCCTGAGCGTCTATGAATGGGCCATCGCCCGTCCAGGCAGCATGCCGCACCTGTACTTCGAAGCGTCGGCCGTGGTGATCGCCTTGGTCCTGCTGGGCAAATACCTGGAAAGCCGCGCCAAGCGACAAACCGCCAGTGCCATCCGCGCCCTCGAAGCCCTGCGGCCGGAACGGGCGATCCAAGTGATCGATGGCCAGGAACGGGACGTTGCCATCAGCGCCCTGCGCCTGGGCGACCTGGTACTGGTCAAGCCTGGCGAGCGCTTTGCGGTAGACGGTGAAGTCGTCGAGGGCCAGAGCCACGCCGACGAAGCGCTGATCAGCGGTGAAAGCCTGCCGGTGCCCAAGCAGCCTGGCGACAAGGTCACCGGGGGGGCGATCAACGGCGAAGGTCGGCTGCTGGTGCGTACCCTGGCGCTGGGCACCGAGACCGTCCTGGCGCGCATTATCCGCCTGGTGGAGGACGCCCAGGCGGCCAAGGCTCCGATCCAGAAACTGGTGGATAAAGTCAGCCAGGTTTTCGTGCCGGCGGTGCTGGTCCTGGCGCTGGCGACGCTGATCGGCTGGTGGCTGTACGGCGCCCCCTTGGAAACCGCCTTGATCAACGCTGTCGCCGTACTGGTGATCGCCTGTCCCTGCGCCCTGGGCCTGGCGACGCCGACGGCGATCATGGCCGGTACGGGCGTGGCCGCACGCCACGGGATCCTGATCAAGGACGCCGAAGCACTCGAACGTGCCCATGAAGTCGACACGGTGGTGTTCGACAAGACCGGCACCTTGACCTCCGGCACGCCACGCATCGCTCACCTGAAAGCCCTGGACGATAACGCGGACGCCCTGCTGCAGATGGCCGGTGCGCTGCAACGTGGCAGCGAACATCCCCTCGCCAAGGCCGTGCTGGACGCCTGCACCGATCGTGGTCTTGAGGTACCGCCGATCAGCGACAGCCAAGCGCTGGCCGGGCGCGGCATCGCCGGCAGCCTTGAAGGTCGCCGCCTGGCGCTGGGCAATCGGCGCTTGCTCGACGAACTGGGCCTGGCCCCCGGCACGCTGGCCGAGTCGGCACAGGCCTGGGAAGCCGAAGGCCGCACCTTGTCCTGGTTGATCGAACAAGACACACCACCTCGGGTGCTGGGCCTGTTCGCCTTTGGCGACACCCTCAAGCCCGGCGCTCTCGCGGCCGTGCAGGCGCTGAACGCACGGCACATCGGCAGCCATCTGCTCACTGGCGACAACCGTGGCAGCGCCCGGGTAGTGGGCGAAGCATTGGGGATCACTCACGTGCATGCCGAGGTGCTGCCAGGTGACAAATCCGCCACGGTGCTCGAACTGAAGAAAAACGCGGTGGTGGCCATGGTCGGCGATGGGATCAACGATGCCCCGGCCCTGGCGGCGGCGGACATCGGCATCGCCATGGGCGGCGGCACCGACGTGGCGATGCATGCCGCCGGCATCACCTTGATGCGCGGCGACCCACGACTGGTGCCGGCGGCGTTGGACATCAGCCGCAAGACCTACGCCAAGATCCGCCAGAACCTGTTCTGGGCGTTCGTCTATAACCTGGTCGGTATTCCCCTGGCCGCCTTCGGCCTGCTCAACCCGGTGCTGGCCGGCGCGGCCATGGCGCTGTCGAGCGTCAGCGTCGTGAGCAATGCGTTACTGTTGAAGTTCTGGACACCCGAGCAATTGGAGGACAAGCGATGAACATCGGCCAAGCGGCCCGCCAAAGCGGCCTGAGCGCGAAAATGATCCGCTATTACGAGTCCATCGGTTTGCTCAAGGCGGCCCATCGCACCGACAGTGGCTATCGGATCTACAGTGCAGACGACCTGCACACCCTGGCCTTCATCAAGCGCTCCCGGGACCTGGGGTTTTCCTTGGAAGAGGTCAGCAAACTGCTGACCCTCTGGCAAGACCGCCAGCGGGCCAGCGCCGACGTCAAGGCCCTGGCCCGGCAACACATTGACGAACTGAACCAGAAGATCCGCGAACTGGCCGAGCTGCGCGACACCCTGCAAGACCTGGTGGAGCATTGCCATGGCGACCATCGCCCGGACTGCCCGATCCTCAAGGAACTGGCGTCGGGGTGTTGCCAGAGCTGACCCCAACCTCCGCCCTGTGGGTTGAGTGTGGAGTGCCAACAAAAAACCGGCCCGGGTCGTAATGCTAGTTACTTAAGGCTGTCGACAAACCCGTGGCGAGGGAGCTTGCTCCCGCTTGAGTGCGAAGCGCTCACAAAAAAGGCTGCTACGCAGCCTAGCGGGAGCAAGCTCCCTCGCCACGGGTTCATCGTTTTCCTTAAGTGAACAGCATTACGACCCGGGCCGGGTTTTCCTCAATCGCTCACTGCATCCACGGCGGCGGGGGTTCTTCGGTCTTGCCGGGCGGGGCGTCGTCGGCGGCGCGCATCGCCTGGCGGCGTTCTTCGTCGCGGCGGGCGGCTTCGATCTCGCGCATGACCCCGCCGACATCCGCCAGCGATTGCGGCTCATCGAACTCACCGGTCAACACGCTGGCCGGGTGCAAGCTGCCGGCTTCGTAAAGCTTCCACATCTCTTTTGCGTACCGGGTGCGCTTGAGTTCCGGGGCAAACCGGCCGAAGTAGGACGCCATGTTGCCCACGTCCCGCTCCAGCATGCTGAACGCGTGGTTGTTCCCCGCGGCATCCACCGCCTGCGGCAGGTCGATGATCACCGGGCCATCCGGTGTGAGCAGCACGTTGAACTCCGACAGGTCACCGTGCACCAGACCGGTACACAGCATCAGCACGATCTGGGAAATCAGGAACGCGTGGTATTCCCGCGCCTGGTCCGGCTCCAGCACCACGTCGTTCAGGCGCGGGGCTGCATCGCCGTATTCGTCGGCCACCAATTCCATCAGCAATACGCCTTCAAGGAAGTCGTACGGCTTGGGCACGCGCACCCCAGCGTTGGCCAGGCGGAACAGCGCCGCCACTTCGGCGTTCTGCCAGGCGTCTTCGGTTTCCTTGCGCCCGAACTTCGAGCCTTTGGCCATGGCCCGGGCCTGGCGGCTGTTGCGGACCTTGCGGCCTTCCTGGTATTCGGCCGCCTGACGAAAACTGCGCTTGTTCGCCTCCTTGTAGACCTTGGCGCAACGCAGCTCTTTGCCACAGCGCACCACATAAACAGCTGCTTCTTTACCACTCATGAGTGGCCGCAGCACCTCGTCGACCAGACCGTCCTCGATCAGGGGTTCAATGCGTTTTGGAGTCTTCATCAGCTTTTATTGTGGGTCCTTTATTACCGAACACGCGAATGACAGTCGTTATACGGCAATCCTTCCTCCACGGGGAGGGGTTGCCGACCTATGAACCGGCAATGCACACACTGTGCCGGGGTGGATAGACCGAGCCGAATCATAGCCGAGACCGGCCGTGGCGTAGGGAATTGAATGCACCGGTATTTTGCGACAAGCGCTGACGGGTACTCAGTGCTTGAACAGCTCTCCCGGGGTAAAACCAAACATCCCCTTGAACGCCGCGATGAAGGCCGACGTCGAATCGTACCCACAGGACAATGCCGTGCTGGTCACGCTCTCGCCCTCCTCCAGCGCCCCCAGCGACGATAACAAACGCATGCGCTGGCGCCAGGCGCGAAAGCTCAGACCGGTCTCGCGCTGGAACAAACGCATCAGGGTCTTTTGTGATGTCCCCAGGCGCTCCGCCCAGGCTTGCAGGGTGACGCTCTGCTCAGGCCGGGCGATCAGTTCGTTGCACAGTTCCAGCAAGCGGGCATGCCGAGGCAACGGCAGGGAAAAGCCCACCTCCGGCAGCGTTGCCAACTGGTCCAGCAGCACTTGCACCAGCCGTTCTTCCTGGCTTTCTCCCTGCGGGTAATCGGCCGGAAACTGACAGAAGACCTTGATCAGCTCCCGCGCCAGTGGCGTGACTTGCAGCACCCGGCAACGCTCATCCGCCCACGGGCAGGCTTCGCGACGGACATACAGGCTGCGCATTTCCGCCCGGGTAGAGGTCACGACCTGATGCTCCAGGTCAGCGGGAATCCAGATCCCCCGTTGAGGGGGCGCGAAGAAACTGCCGGCCGCGGTGTGCACGCCGAGCACGCCACTGATGGCGTAGGAAAATTGCACCCAGTCATGACGATGGGCCTGCGTCCACGACCCTGCACTCAAGCTTTCGACACGGGCGTACAGCGGCCGGGGCAACTGCACCAGGTCGGGAATGCGTCGTTCAAGCTGCTGCTGTCCGTTAGTCGGCATTGATTGGCCTTATGTCGCAAGACGTCTATTGGCGACGACGTTAGGCTAAGTCGACTCTTCTTACAAATAGCGGTGCCCCCATGCATGTCTTCAGACACCTCAAACGCCTGGTGACCGACTGGTTCCTGTGCGGCATGTTGCTTGCCACGCTGCTGGCCTACCTTTTCCCACGCTTTGGCGCCAGCGGCGGTGCGATGCATGCCGAATGGGTCGTCAACATCGGCATCTTCGTGGTGTTTTTCCTGCACGGCGTCAACCTGTCCGGCGAGCAGATCCGCCACGGCTTGAAGAACGTCCGGCTGCACCTGATGGTGCAGGGCTTTACCTTCGGCGTGTTCCCGTTGATCTGGCTGCTGGCCAACCTGTCCATCGGCAGCCACGTGCCATCGTTGTTGATGCTGGGGTTCTTCTACCTGTGCGCCCTGCCCTCGACCATTTCCTCTTCCGTGGCCCTGACCGGGAGCGCGGGCGGTAACGTGCCGGCGGCGATTCTCAACGCGAGCCTGTCCAGTGTACTGGGGGTGTTCCTGACGCCGCTGTTGGTCAGCTTCGTCGTCGGGCGCGGTGCCGGGGGCATCGACCTGGGCGCGACCTTGATCGACCTGTGCCTCATGTTGTTGCTGCCGCTGGTGCTCGGGCAATTCCTGCGGCGCTGGCTGGCCGGTTTTTTCGGGCGCTACAAGCGCTATACCAGTGTCATCGACAAACTGGTGATCCTGCTGCTGGTCTACGCGGCGTTCTGCAACTCGATGGTCTCCGGCATCTGGCAGCAGCAGGGCAACAGCGTGCTCGTCAGCGCCGTCCTCGGCAGTGCCGTGCTGCTGGCCGTGATCCTCTGGTCGACCACTCGCACCGCCCGCGCCTTGCAATTCAACAGTGCCGATGAAGTGGCCGCGGTGTTCTGCGCCAGCAAGAAATCCCTTGCCGCCGGCGTGCCGATGGCGGCGCTGATCTTCGGCAACCATCCCGGCCTGGGATTGATCCTGCTGCCGATCATGATTTACCACCCGCTGCAGTTGATCGTCTGCTCGATCCTGGCCGAGCGCTACGCCAGCCGTCGCCGCACACAAACCAGCAGCCCGGACAAAGCGCTGCTCAACGCTCGATAATCGCCGTCACCCCCTGGCCGGCGGCGGCGCAGATGGAGATCAGCCCGCGGCCACGCCCGGCGGCATCGAGCAGCTTGGCGAGGTTGGCGACAATGCGCCCGCCCGTCGCGGCAAACGGGTGCCCGGCGGCCAGGGAGCTGCCCTTCACGTTCAAGCGGCTGCGGTCGATGGAGCCCAGCGGCGCGTCGAGGCCCAGGCGGGTCTTGCAGTAGTCCGGGTCTTCCCAGGCCTTGAGGGTGCACAACACCTGGGCGGCGAACGCTTCGTGGATCTCGTAGTAGTCGAAGTCCTGCAAGGTCAGGCCATTGCGCGCCAGCAACTGCGGCACGGCGTAGACCGGCGCCATCAATAGCCCTTCGGCGCCATTGACGAAATCCACCGCCGCCGTCTGGCCGTCACGCAAATACGCCAGGATCGGCAGGCCACGGGCCTTGGCCCACTCTTCGCTGCCCAACAACACCAACGAGGCGCCATCGGTCAAAGGGGTGGAATTGCCCGCCGTCATCGTGCCCTTGGCACTTTTTTCAAAGGCAGGCTTGAGGGAGGCGAGTTTTTCCAGGGTCAGGTCCGGGCGCAGGTTGTTGTCTCGGGTCAGGCCGAGAAACGGCGTGAGCAAGTCGTTCTGCCAGCCTTCGGCGTAGGACGCAGCCATTTTCTGGTGGCTTTCCAAGGCCAACTGATCCTGTTCTTCCCGTGGGATCTGCCAGGTCTGGGCCATCAACTCGCAGTGCTCACCCATGTTCAGTCCCGTGCGCGGCTCGTTGATACGCGGCAACAGCGGCGCGAGGTGGTGGGGACGCAATTGCAGGAATACCTTGATCTTCTCGGCGGTCGTCCGCGCGCGGTTGGCTTGCAGCAGGATCCGGCGCAATCCTTCGTTGATGGCGATCGGCGCGTCCGACGTGGTGTCCACGCCACCGGCAATGGCGCTGTCGATCTGGCCCAGGGCAATCTTGTTGGCGACCAACAGCACCGTCTCCAGCCCCGTGCCACACGCCTGCTGCACATCGTAGGCCGGGGTGCGGGGCGACAGCCGCGAGCCGAGTACGCATTCACGGGTCAGGTTCAAGTCCCGAGACAGCTTGAGCACGGCGCCGGCGGCCACCTCACCGATGTGCAAGCCATGCAGGTTGTAGCGTTCGATCAGCCCCTCGAGCGCGGCCGTCAGCATCGCTTGGTTGCTGGCAGTGGCGTAGGGCCCGTTGGAGCGGGCAAAGGGAATGCGGTTACCACCGATGATCGCGACGCGACGTAGCTGTGCCATGAAGACTCCCCCGTGCAGGTACGAATGTGCCAAAGTTCCCATTGCACACAAGCTTAGGCTTTATCTCGCCGATCGAACGACTGATTGCCAATCATGGTCCACACTGCAACCTCATCAGTGGGAGGGTGTTCCATGTCAGACCGCTACATAGACTTCGCCAATTCGGCCCTGGGCCGGCGCATGGTCGGACCCCTCGGTCTGCCAGCGCCGGCACGCCTGGAACGTTGGCAGGCCGGGCGAATGCGGCCGATCGAAGGTGCGCTGCTGCTGGGCGGCGGGTCGCTGATCGAACATGTCGGCACGTTCGCCAAACGGCTGACCGACGCTATTTTCATCTACGGTAGCGAACCCACGCTGGCCACCGAGTGGATTCCCGGCCACGGCCCGAAAATCAAGGCTGTGGTGTACGACGCCAGCCATCTGGTGCAGGTCGATCAGCTCAAGCAGCTGCGTGAGTTTTTCCAGCCGCTGATGAAAAACCTCGACCGCAGCGCCCACATCGTGATCCTCGGTCGCGCTCCGCAAAGCCTTGCCGATCCGTTCGCCGCCAGTGCCCAGCGCGCGCTGGAGGGGTTCAGCCGTTCCCTGGCCAAGGAGTTGCGCAACGGCGGGACGCTGCAACTGCTGTACGTCGGCGACGGCGCGCAAACCCAATTGGAAGGCGCGTTGCGGTTTTTCCTGTCGCCCAAGAGCGCCTTCGTGTCCGGGCAGGTCCTGCGCCTCGATGCCTGTGACGTCCAGGTCCAGGACTGGACGCGACCGCTCACTGGGCTCAAGGCCTTGATCACTGGCGCCGCTCGCGGCATCGGTGCCGCCATCGCCGAAACCCTGGCCCGTGATGGCGCCGATGTGATCCTGTTGGATGTCCCACAGGCCAAGACCGACCTCGAAGCCCTGGCCGCACGCCTGGGCGGGCGTAGCGTGACCTTGGACATCTGCGCCGAAGACGCCGCCACGCAGTTGATCGAACACTTGCCGGGCGGTATCGATATCGTGGTGCACAACGCCGGTATCACCCGGGACAAGACCCTCGCCAACATGACCCCGGAATTCTGGGATGCGGTGCTGGCGGTCAACCTCAATGCCCCGCAAGTGCTGACCAAGGCCCTGCTCGACAACGGCACCCTGCACGACAACGGCCGGGTGATCCTGTTGGCGTCCATCAGCGGCATCGCCGGCAACCGTGGCCAGACCAACTATGCGGCGAGCAAGGCCGGCTTGATCGGCCTGGCCCAGGCTTGGGCGCCGGTTTTGCAACCCCGCGGGATCAGCATCAATGCCGTGGCACCGGGCTTCATTGAAACGCGCATGACCGCCGAGATCCCCTTCGCCCTGCGCGAAGCCGGGCGGCGCATGAGCTCGCTGGGCCAGGGCGGGCTGCCTCAGGATGTCGCCGAAGCCGTGGCCTGGCTCGCGCAGCCGGGCACGGGCGCCGTCACTGGGCAAGCCCTGCGGGTGTGCGGACAAAGCCTCCTGGGAGCGTGACCATGACGATCCAATGGCATGAGGTCTACAGCGCGCCGAGCATGGCCCGGCTGTACGTAAAAGCGGCGACGCGGCGCAAGGTCACCGGCAAGACCTTGCCACAGGACGGCCTGCGCCAGGTGCTTCAGGTCGATCAACAACGCCTGGCGGCCTATCGCACCGTCTGTGGCTTCTCGGAAAACGGGCTGCTGCCCCCCACCTATCCCCACGTCTTGGCGTTCGCCCTGCAAATGCAATTGCTCACCGCCCGGGATTTTCCTTTCCCGCTGCTGGGGCTGGTTCACTTGAGCAACCGCATCCGCGTGTTGCGCCCCTTGGGTGGGGTTAGCCAAGTGCGGACCAGTGTCCATGTCGAGAACCTGCTGGCCCATCCCAAGGGCGCGGTGTTCGACCTGGTGACCCATCTGGACGATCAGTTGGGACCGTTGTGGCAAGCTCGGAGCCAGATGCTCTGCAAAGGTGTCCAGCTGGACGGCGCGCCCGCGGACGCCCCGCCGCCGGCCGACCTGGCATTGGCCGAAGTCGCCCATTGGAGCGCACCGGCGGACATAGGCCGGCGCTATGCCAAGGTGTCCGGCGACTACAACCCCATCCACCTGAGCAGCCCCAGCGCCCGCCTGTTCGGCTTCCCCAGCGCCATCGCCCACGGCTTGTGGAACAAAGCCAGGACCCTGGCCGCGCTGGAAGACCGGCTGCCCGACGCCAACCTGGAAATCGACGTAACCTTCAAGAAACCCGTGCGCCTGCCCAGTGAAGTGACCCTGTTGGCGAGCGCGGCGGGCTCCAGTGGGCAACTGCAACTGATGGGGGCCGGGGACTTGGAACATATGCTGGGCGCGTGGCGGCCGGTTGTTTGAACGAGGTGAAGGCTGTCTCTACCGCCTTCGCGAGCAAGCCGCTCCCACAGGGGTTGCGGCGAACGCGGAATCCGTGAACACCCTAGAACCCATGTGGGAGCGGGCTTGCTCCGGGCGGCGATCCGACGAAAGCGGTGGGTCAGCTTGCATCGATGACGCAGCCTAGCGCGGCGGATAGTTGGCCAGGATCCGCGCCACCGTCTCGCGCACGGCGGTGCTGCGCTCGTTCGGATTCGGCGAACTGCTGAGCAGTTGTTCATCGCTGCCCCGCCACACCAGCTTGCCGTCCTTGCCATCGAGCAGGTCGATCTGCAGCGTGGCGACCTTGTAGCTGACGTTGCGGGTTTCGTTGTACATCGGCCCGCCCCAGTAACCATTCCAAGGGCCGCCCCAACCACCGCCATAATTGGTCGTCACTTGTTGCTGGCGCTCCTCGACGATCAGATAGGCCTGGACCTGCACATCGCCGCGCCCGCCCGCCGCAGCCGGGCGCAGGCCACGTTGGTCGAGCTGGTCGGCGACCGCCTGGCGGATCCGCTGTTCGGTCAGGTCGCTCTTGATGCGTGGATCGTCGGGGCGATATTGCAGGGCCGGGTCTTTCCAGCTCCAGCTGCGGTAGGCCGCGAAATCACGGCTGGGGTCAAAGTCATGGTTGACCTGGTTATTGGCACAGGCGCTGAGCAGAACGGCAAACGCCAGTAGGACAAGACGGCGAAACATGGTTTTTCTCCGTTGCGTGATCAACTGGGCGGATAAGCCGAGAGGGCTTTTTCCACCGCCTCGCGAATGGCATCGGTGCTGTCGCCCGGGCTGCCACGCTGGCCAGTCTCGGCACTGGAACTCCAGACCGGCTGCCCCGTGCGGGCATCGAACAGATCCACCCGAACCACCACGACCTGCTCCTGATACGTGCGCACCATCGGCACCGTGTTGTACATGCCATAACCCGGACCGTAGCGGTTGTAGCCGCCATAGCCACGATAGACACCTGAATCATAGTCGTCCCGCACCTGGCGCACGCGGGTCTCCAGGCGCAGGTCGGCGCTGACGAAGAGGTCGGCGGGCCGGTTGTCATGCAGCGGGCGCAGGCCGCGCTGGTCCAGGGCATTGCTCACCGCTTCGGCGACCTGGGCCGAGTCTGCCCAGGCGGTGCCTGCGGGCATGCGCCCATTGAGCCAGGTCCAGCTGCGATAGCGCCCATAGTCACGGGGCGGCGCCGGGTAGGCACTGCGGTCGAACACCGTGGCGGCCTGGGGCGGTGCCGGCGGCAGCGGATTGGACGTGGCAACGTACGGGTTGCTGCCCTGGCAGGCGGCCAAACCCAGGCACAGCACCAACACCCCTGAACGACCTTTCATTTCACTCTCCGAATGCGCTTGATCAGAGCGGACGACAGACCCAGTGCAGATAACGTCCCAGCCCGGCGAACGCCGGATGGCGACGGTGGGCCAGTTCCATTTCCAGCAACTGCGCAAGCTCTGCGCGGGCCTGGAATTCCACCGGCATGTAGTCGTGGAAAACCCGCACGCCACTCTGGCTTTGGACCTGCCACAGACCTTCAAGTTGCGCCGCCAACTCTCGCGGATCAAGGGGTTGTTGCGGCGTCAGGCTCTGTTTTTCGCCGGCCATGTCGTTCTTGCGCAACTTGCGAAAATGCCCCTTCAGCAAGTTACGGTAGACCAGTGCATCGCGATTGTAGAACGCCAGGGACAACCAGCCACCGGGCACCGTGAGTGCGTGCAGCACCGGGAGGATCGCGTGGGGTTCGGCCAACCATTCCAGCACCGCGTGACACAGCACCAGGTCGTAGCGCTCAGTGAGCTGGCCGGGCAGCTCCTGCCACGGCGCCTGGATGAACGTGGCGCTCTGCCCCGCCTCGGCGAAGCGCTGGCGCGCGCCCTCGAGCATCGGTTCGGCCGGTTCGGCCAGGGTCACCTGATGCCCGCGCTCGGCCAGCCACAATGACATGTGGCCCAGGCCGGCACCAATGTCCAGCACCCGCAACGGGCGCTCCGGCAACGCTTCCAGCAGATCGGCCTGCAACACCGCCAGGCGGATCGCGCCCTTGGCCCCACCGTAGATTTTTTCGGCAAACCGTGTGGCGAGCTGATCGAAGTGACGGTCGCTCATTGGCCGAACCGCCGTTCGCTGTCAGCCAGTTTGCTTTGCACCACGGCGTCCATGTCCAGCCCCAGCTCGCTGCACAACAGCAATAAGTACAGGACGATGTCACCGACCTCCTGCCCGGCATGGGCCAGCTTGTCGGCCGGCAGCTGGCGCGACTGGTCTTCGGTCAGCCACTGGAAAATCTCCACCAGTTCGGCCATTTCCACACTGGCGGCCATGGCGAGGTTCTTCGGGCTGTGGAATGGCCGCCAATCGTTACGGTCACGAATGGCGTGCAGGCGTTCGGTCAGTTCAACAAGGTTCATCGGGCTCTCCTGAATGCGCATAGCTTCGGGGGGATAACCCGGGAAGGCAAGTGCCTCGGTGCGCGGCGGCGATTTCCCCCATAATCGAACGTTCGCGGTGCCAACAGCTCCTACAATCAAGAGCCAGAGGCTCCACGCAGATTCCCCTCCATCAGGATGCAAACATGCAGGTAGAAAGCTTTTTCGAATGGCTCGGCCAGGCACTCGGTTCGGTAATCCGATTCATCGTCGATCTGCTCAGTGGCCTGTTCAACACCCTGGCCAATGCCGGCGGCAATTTCATCGACGGCCTGTCGCGCACCTTGGGCATGGACACCTCGATCATCAGCATCGTCACGCTGATCCTCGGGCTGATGCTGCTGTACTCGGCCATCCGCGCGTTCATGCGGGCGTCGATCATCATGGGCATCATCTGGCTGGTGCTGGGGTTGTGGTTGCTGAGCTGGATCATTCACTAAAGCCGAGAGCACTGTGTGGGAGCAAAGCTTGCTCGCGATACAGGCGCCTCGGTTCCTGAAAGACCGCGTCATCTTCATCGCGGGCAAGCCTTGCTCCCACAGTTTTCTTGATCAATGCGAGAACCCGCTACAATCGCGCTCCATCAAGGAGCCCGCATGTCCAACCTGATCACCGACTGGCGCGACCGCCTCACCCATCGCCGGGTCTGGGCACTGGCAGCGCCGATGATTCTTTCGAACATTTCCGTGCCGCTGGTGGCGCTGGTGGACAGCACCGTCATCGGCCATTTGCCCCACGCCCATCAATTGGGCGCGGTGGCCGTCGGGGCCAGTTTGTACACGGTGTTGGCGTGGGCCATGGGTTTCTTGCGCATGGGCTCCACCGGGTTCGCCGCCCAGGCGGCTGGGCGGGGTGACGGCGCGGCGTTGCGGCAAGTGTTGTTGCAGGGCCTGCTCCTGGCGATGGGGCTGGCGGCATTGCTCGGCGCAGTCGGCGTGCCGTTGAGCGACGTGGCGCTGCGCCTCATGCAGCCCTCCGCCGAACTCAACCAGTTGACCCGGGATTTTTTCCATACCCGACTCTTCGGCTTGCCGGCGGCACTGGCCAGCTATGCGCTGGTGGGCTGGTTCCTCGGCGCCCAGAATGCCCGGGCGCCGCTGGCGATCCTGCTGGTGACCAACCTGGTGAACATCGCCTTGAACCTGTGGTTCGTGATCGGCCTGGACTGGGGAGTGATCGGTTCGGCCCGTGCCTCGGTGGTCGCCGAGTGGACCGGGGCCCTGGTGGGGCTGGCCCTGGCCCGCAAAACGCTGCGGGCATGGCCCGGGCGGATTGCCTGGGCGGCCTTGGGTGCATGGCAGAACTGGCGCCCGCTGCTGGCGGTGAACCGCGACATTTTCATTCGCAGCCTGGCGCTGCAAGCGGTGTTCTTCCTGATCACGGTGCAAGGCGCACGCCTGGGGGACGCGACCGTGGCCGCCAACGCCTTGCTGCTCAACGGCTTGTTACTCACCGCCCATGCCCTTGACGGCCTGGCCCACGCCGTCGAAGCGCTGTGCGGCCATGCCATCGGCGCGCGTGATCGTCAGGTCTTGCGGCGTTCCCTGGTGGTGGCCGGCGGGTGGTCATTGATTGCCAGCGTCGGGTTCGCCTTGCTGTTCATGCTCGCCGGTCACCTGTTCGTCGAGCTGCAAACCAACATCCCCGAGGTACGCGACACGGCGTACCACTACCTGCCGTACCTGGCGGTGTTGCCATTGATTGCGGTGTGGAGCTACCTGCTCGACGGCTTGTTCATCGGCGCCACCCGTGCCCGGGAGATGCGCAACGGCATGTTGCTGACCCTGCTGCTGACAGCGCCCTTCGCCTGGGCGCTGCAAGGGTTGGGCAACCACGGACTGTGGATCACCTTCCTGCTGTTCATGGCACTGCGCAGCCTGACCCTCGGCGCCATCGCCTGGCGCTTGCACCGCGGCGACCACTGGCTCGGTGCGCATGCGGCGAGCGTTCAGCCTTGATCGTCCTGCCATAACCGCCGCAGGTGTTCGAGGCGTTCGCCTTGCGACGCGCCCTTGAATCCGGGCACGGCACGCGCGGTGGGGTGTTGCAGGCGTAGCCATATCCAGCCGTCGAGCACCGCCTGCTCGGTGAACCCCAGCGCCAGTCCTTGCTGCAGATAGTCCCAGAGCAAACGGTAGTCACGTCCGGTGGAGCGTGCCCATTGCCAGGTGTGGCGTTCCAACAGGCATTGCTGCAATCGGCGCTGCTGTCGCTCGCTGAGGCTGTGCTCGTTTTCCAGCGCCGGGACCGCCAGCCCGGGATTGGACAATTGCTGCCAACCCTGGCTGCCGGCCGCCCGGTCGGCCCAGGTCCCCCCGAACCAGCGCAGCAAGCTGATCGGACCCAGCCAGCAACTGAGTTCGCCGGCATCGCAACCGTCGAAGAAATAACTGGCAGTGTGCGGGTTGTAGTAGTTCACCAAGGCCCGGTGATGAGGACCAAGCGTCACGGTGAGCATGCGTCGAAGGTGTGCCAGCAGTGGCCCGACCGGCGCCGTGCTCCTGAGCAGCAGCCCCGGCCAGGCCCCGGCATCAAGATGACACAGGCTCGCCAGCGCCGGGGCTTGCCGAAGGTCCACCAGCAATGGGCCGTGGTCCCTCAAACCCTGCCACTCGGCCCCCTCGAACAGCGCAAAGCACGGGGCCTGGGCGAATTGCTCGTGCAACCGTCGCGCCGCCGTTGGCGCACCGGGCACATCCAGCAGCAGCCAATGAGGCGCAGGCCCAGGCATCGGCGCGCTCATGGCGCACTGCCCGCGCCGTGTCGGGTAAGCAGGCGACAGGTGCACACAGGCTGGGTACAGGGGGTGAAGGGACCGCCTCCGGGGACCAGGCACAACAGGACCAAAGGCTCGCCACTGCGGATCGCGGACAACAGGACCGGGTCGAGCTCGCTGGCAAGAGGCTGGCTCGAAATCGAGTCATCCACCGCCACGGCAGTGGCCGGCGCATCGAGGAACGCACTGATCACCGGACGATCCGGGTCGCCTTCGACAAAGCTCACCAGCACCTCGGTGCCTTCATCGAGGACCGGAGGTCCGTCGCCGGACAGCTCCCGCGCCAGCGGCAACCAGCAATGGCCGGGGCTCGCGCCTTCGCCCTGATAGGTCCAGTCGAACTGCACCGCCACATGCCCGGCCCGTGGCGCCGGCTCCCGCACCTTTATCACCCAGCCACGCTGCCGGCTCGCCATGCGCGGCTTCGCCGGAACCTTGTCGGCAACCAACGGTGCCCCTGCGGGGATGGCCGAAAAGACATTGCGGTACGCCCCGGCGTCGCCGCGATGCTCGACCCTCGTCAACCACCAGCGCCGGTTCCAGCCAGCGAACGGATGGGCTGCCAGCGACAATGCCCGGCCACTGTGCAGGTGCGCCAGATCGCTGCGGCCTTGGGCGAGCTGCGCGCCCGAGGCGTCCGTTCGCACGCGGAAGGCCTGCACCCCGCTCCCCTGGCCCGGGCCGGTGGACACCACCTCGCCAAGGCCTGGAAAGTGCTCGGCGTTGTCGGTGAAAACCACGCAGTGCCCGCCCCGGGCGTGCTCGAAATGAAAGTGGATGCCCGCCTCGGCACACACACGGCGCAAGAACTGCAGGTCCGACTCTCGATACTGGGCACAAAAATCCCGTGGCTGATAATCCCCCGTCAAATCCAGGCACAGGTGGCGGCCACGGATGCCATGCCCCTTGAGCACCTGGCGGATGATCTGCGGCACCGAACTGGCACTGAACACCCGCTGGCTGAAGCGCTGCGCCAGGCAAGCCAGCCTAGGCCCGATGCGCACCCGGCAGCCTGCGCCATGGCATGGCTGGACAAGCTCATGAAGCTGCCCATGAATGCCCCGCTCCGAGTCACCGAAGCTCAACCAGGCGCTGCGATACAGCAAGCCCGACAGGTCCAGTGTCGCGTCGAGGATCAATAACTGCGCTTCAAAAACGAACGGCTCGCTGATGGCTTCGCTACCCGTGAAGGCCACGACGACAAAGGGTTCGGGCAGACCGGCTATCTGCAGACGAAAGGATGGCTCGCTGGCTGGATCGGACATCGGCGTTTCTCTACAGGAGGGGCGGCCGGGGATTCTCGCCGAGAGCCATGGCCGAGTAGAGGGCCGAAGTACAAGTTAGGAAAGGGACTACATGATTTAAGGACACTGCCGGTTAAATGGGCTGCGTCGCCGAAAAAACGGGCCGGCATCAATAAAAATGCCCTTCGCGACTGTCCGAAAATGCCCGCAAGACACGGTGTATTTTCTGACAGCCACGGAGGGCACTGTTGATCTGGGCCCGACACAGTCCTGTGGCGAGGGAGCTTGCTCCCGCTGGGCTGCGGCAGCAGCCCCCCCAAACAGTCAACTCAATTTGCCTGGCACACCGAGTTTTCGGCATTCAGGGCTGCCGCTCCCGAACGCGGACCGGCCCAGCGGGAGCAAGCTCCCTCGCCACAATGAATCCCGCCAACCTGGAGACGGCGATTGACACTATTTCCCCATCAAGAGGACAGATACGACGAACGCGTCAACCCCAACCGCAGCGCATCGAGGAACTGAGTACGCTCGGCGGTGCTGATGCGGGCGCTGGCGCATTTGTCGCGGTAATGAGTCATCAACTCCTCCGGCGACAGGTGCACGTAGCGCAGCATGTCTTCGATGGTGTCGTGGGTCTCGATACCGGCGTGGTACACGCTGCCATCGGCGTTCTGGTAGATGTTCACCGAATCGGTGTCCCCGAACAGGTTGTGCATGTCACCAAGGATTTCCTGGTAAGCGCCGACCAGGAAGATGCCCAGCAGGTAGTCCTCGCCCGACTTGAGCGCGTGGACTGGCAGGCTGGTCTCGATGCTCTGCTCGTCGACGTACTGCTTGATCTTGCCGTCGGAGTCGCAGGTCAGGTCTTGCAGCACGGCGCGGCGCAGCGGCTCTTCGTCCAGGCGATGCAGCGGCAGGATCGGCAACACCTGGCCGATGGCCCAGGTGTCCGGCAGGCTCTGGAATACCGAGAAGTTGCAGATGTACTTGTCGGCCAGCTTGTCGTTGAGTTCGTCCAGCACCTGGCGGTGCGAGCGCTGGCGGGCCTTCAACGAGTTGTGCAGGCGCCGGCACACAGCGAAGTAGCACTGCTCGGCCAGGGCTTTTTCGGCCAGGGTCAGCTTGCCATCGGCGTACTGGGCGGCCACGTCGCTCATGTAGTGGGTGGCGCGCCAGTAGGTCTCGGTGACCATCTCGATGTCGGTCGGGCCCAGCAGGTCGACCAGCCACTGCACGGTTTCCGGCAGCTGTTCCTTGTGGTCAATCGCCGGCACTTCATCGTTGTGCTTCTCGACGTCGGTCACCTGCACCACCAGCATCGCGTGGTGAGCCGTCAGCGAACGGCCGCTTTCGGAGAAGATGTGCGGATGCGGCAGGCTCTGGGCATCGCAGAACTCCTTGAGCATGCCGACCACGACACCGGCGTAGTCGTCCATGTCGTAGTTGATCGAGCTGGCATTGCGCGAGTGGGTACCGTCGTAGTCCACGCCCAGGCCACCGCCGACGTCGATGTGGTCCACCGGCAGACCGAGGTTGCGCAGCTCGCCGTAATAACGGATCGCTTCCTTGAAACCGTGCTGGTAGTCCGCCAGGTTGGCGATCTGCGAGCCCATGTGAAAGTGCAGCAGGCGAATGCCCTGGTCCAGGCCGGCGTCACGGAAGCGCTCGACCACTGACAGCAATTGTGCGGCAGACAAGCCGAACTTGGATTTCTCGCCACCGGTATCGGCCCACTTACTCGACGCCAAAGACGACAGCCGCACCCGCAGGCCCACCTGAGGCTTGACCTTGAGCGACGCCGCTTCGTCGATCACCAGGCCGACTTCGGACTCTTTCTCGATCACGATGAAGACGTTGTGACCCAGCTTCTGGCCCATCAACGCCAGGCGAATGAACTCGCGGTCCTTGTAGCCGTTGCAGACGATGGTCCCGCCTTTCGGCGCCAGGGCCAGCACGGCCAGAAGCTCAGGCTTGGAGCCGGCTTCAAGGCCAATGGAAACATTCTGGGTGGCGATGATGTTTTCGATCACCGCTTCCTGCTGGTTGACCTTGATCGGATAAAGCGCGGTGTACTTGCTCTGGTATTCCAGGCGCGCGATGTTGCTGTCGAACGCGCCGGTCAACTGGCGCACACGGTCTTGCAGGATATCGGGGAAGCGCACCAGCAAGGGCAGCGACAAACCGCTCTGGCGCAGTTGCTCGACTTGCTCGAACAGGTCGATGGGCGAGCTCTCGGGTCCGTTCGGACGAACTTCGACGCGACCGGCGTCATTGATCGCGAAATACCCGGCCCCCCAATGGCGAATCCCGTAAACACTGCGGCTGTCCGCAACTGTCCATTGGCTGCCATCGTCTTTGCGTGTGCGTCGTACGGACATCGAAGTCCCCTATAAAGAAGTCAGAAATTCACCATCCTGTCGGAGGCTGGCGCAGTCTAGAGAGTGAAAATGACGAATTATCTGTCAGCAAGGTAGACCCTGCTCCCAGCGATGAGTTTAGAAACCCGTTCAGAACAGGCTCTGTGAAAACCATGTGGGCGACCTCGGACACCGGGTCCGGATCAAGCCGAAAGTGGTTTTCACAGAGGCTGCTAGCCGCCGGATTTCTTCGCCTTGAAACCGTGTTTGACCAGTTCGGCCAACAACAGCTCGACGTGATCACCCTGGATCTCGATGATGCCGTCCTTCAGCGCGCCACCGGTGCCACAGCGTTTTTTCAACGTGGTAGCCAATTCCTTGAGCGCGTCTTCGGCCAACGGCACGCCGGTGATCGTGGTCACCGTCTTGCCGCCCCGCCCCTTGCTTTCACGGCGCACACGGGCAATGCCGTCTCCGGCGGGGATGACGGTTTGTTTGCAGATGCAGGCATCCACCGGTTGACTGCAACCAGGGCAATGACGACCGGCGTCGGTAGAAAATACCAGGCCGCCCAGGGCGGCGAAGGATGCGGCTTTTTTGGCCACCGGCAATCCTCTTGGGAGGACAAAGACTGGTCGGGGTGCAAAGAGCCTCGACCGCGAAGCCCCACTCAGGCAGGGGCAGCGCTACTGGACCGCAGACGTCGGTCCAGCTTGAAAAGGCGCGCAGTGTAACGGCAAACCATCGACTTGCTAAGAGCCAATCGACGTCAATTTATAGCTTCTTTGCGACGTCGCCGCCATGAACCCGCAAATAGCGTTCAAGGGCCGCCAGAGAGTCCGGACAATAAGGTTTGCGCTGGATTTCATCGAGCACCTGTTCGAGGGGCAGGAAACGTGCTTCGAGGACTTCTTCAGGTTGCAGGACCAGCGGGCCGTCCCACACCGCCGAGAACGCCGAACACCACAACCGGCTCCCGGTGTCTTGGAAATAGAAATGGTCGTGGGCGGTCAGCTCCACACCGCTTACGCCCAGCTCTTCGGCCAGCTCACGGGCGGCCGACTCGGCGTAGGTCTCGTCCGCCTGCACCATGCCGCCCGCCGCCACGTCCCAGAATCCGGGGTAAATGGCCTTGCTCAGGGTTCGCCTGTGCACACACAGCTCACCGGCCGAATTGAACAGCATGATGTAGCTGCCGCGTCCGATCAGGCCGCGCTCGCGCAGGTCCGCGCGCACCAGGCTGCCGAGCAGATTGTCGTGCTCATCGACCCAAGCGATCAGCTCGGCATCAGAGGCCGCTCGGTGAGCGACCTCCCGGGAACGCTCGTTCATGACTCAGCCCTGGTTCAGCAACTGCCGCAAGTCGATCACTGCGGCGTTGGCCCGGGAAATGTAGTTGGCCATCACCAGCGAGTGGTTCGCCAGCACGCCGAAGCCGCTGCCATTGAGGATCATCGGGCTCCAGACAGCTTCCTGGGACGCCTCCAGTTCACGAATGATCTGGCGCACGCTGACCGTAGCGTTCTTTTTCGCCAGCACATCGGCAAAATCCACCTCGATGGCGCGCAGCAGGTGCGACAGCGCCCAGGCCTGGCCGCGGGCTTCATAGAACACGTTGTCGATTTGCAACCAAGGGGTCTCGACCACCTCCTCGTCCACCTGCGGCACCTGGCCTGGGGCCGGGACTTCGGTTTTCAGCGAGGTATTGAGCTTGACCCGGCCCACGCTGGCCGACAGGCGCTGGGACAGCGAGCCCAGGCGGGTACCGACGTCGCCCAGCCAGTTGTTCAGGTTGTCGGCGCGGGCATAGAACAGCGCGCTCTTCTGGTTCGGATCGGACAGGCGCGCCTGATAGCGGCTCAGGGAGTTGATGCCTTCCTGGTACTCGGACTCACTGGACGGCAGCACCCAACTGCGATTGTCGAAGTTGAAACGCGGCTCGGCCTTGGCCAGGTCAGCGTCCTCGGCAGACTGGGACTGGGACCGGGCGAAGTCCTTGCGCAACGCGCGGCTCAGATCACGGACCTGCACCAGAACGCCGTATTCCCAGCTCGGCATGTTGTCCATCCACAGGCCTGGCGGGAAACGGTCGTTGGAAATGTAGCCGCCCGGCTTGGTCAACAGCGTCCCGGCCACCGTCTTGAGGGTCTCGACCGTGGTGTAGCCCACCACCATTTGCCGACCATCCTTTTCGGCCGCCGCCTGGGCATTCTGCTGGACCGGAAACAGCGCGGGCTCCTGGCTCCAGTACCAGCCGACAGCGATGGTCACCAGCAGGTACAGGCCAATCAGCGAGCCCAACGCCCGGCTGAAGAACAGCCCACCCAGGTAGCTGCGGGTGTCCGATTTCGGTTCGGCGGCACGTTCAGGCGCGCTGCCCGCGCGGTTTTTCCAGTCCAGCATGACGATGTCCCTTCAATCACTTGAGTTCACGGTTCGACCACAACCCTACGCCATCGTGCCTGATTTGAAACGCGATAATGTGGCGCCAGATCATGCCTGTCCTGGCAGGGTCGTCGAGCAACCACTATAAAGGAAGCGCCGCCGTCGGTCTGCGAAACTGGCCGGTCATTAACTGAATGTCGCGGCTGGACAGATTATTGACGTATGACACTGATGCATGGGAAAAGAGGTGCTAGCATAGAGCCACTAGTCGACCTCAGCATGCACCCTAACTAGAAGTCAGGATATGACCGAGCCAGAAGACCCCAGCCGTGAGCGCCTCAAGCACCACTTTGCCCAGCGGGTAATTCATCAGGCTCGCCAGATCCTGGAGATCTGGCAGCGCCTGCAACGCAGCGAGTGGTCGAGTACCGATCTGTCGGAGCTCAGCGAAGCCAATCTGCGCCTGCTGCGCTTCGCCGAGCGCTTCGAGCAGCCGGAACACTCCCAGCTAGCCCAGGGCATCAGTCAGTCGCTGCAAGCGGTGAACGACAACCGCGGGCGCCTGAGCAGCCACCTGATCACCGAAATCAATCGCCTGATGCAGCGCCTGTCGCGCACTGGCCTGCGCCATGGCGACCAACTCGAACAGACCTTCCTGCCGCCACTGCGCAAACCTATCTATGTACTGCTGCAGGACCATGACCGCGCCGAGCGCCTGGCCAAGCAACTGGAATTTTTCGGCCTCAGCGCCCAGGCCCTGGACAGCGTGGCGGCGTTCCGCTCCTCGATGGTCGAGCGCCTGCCGGCGGCGATTGTCATGGACGTGGATTTCAGCGGCCCCGGCATCGGCCTGAAACTGGCCGCCGAAGCCCAGCAGGGTTTGGAACAGCCGTTACCACTGCTGTTCTTCAGCCTGCTGGAAACCGATACGCCGACACGCCTGGCCGCCGTGCGCGCCGGCGGGCAGGAATTCCTCACCGGCACGCTCGAGGCGTCGAGCCTGTTGGAAAAGATCGAGGTGCTGACCTGCGTCGCCCAGTACGAACCCTACAAAGTGCTGATCATCGACGACTCCCGCGCCCAGGCCTTGCACACTGAGCGCCTGCTCAACAGCGCCGGCATCGTCACCCGCACGCTGATCGAGCCGATCCAGGCGATGGCCGAGCTGGCGGATTTCCAGCCTGACTTGATCATCCTGGACATGTACATGCCGGCCTGCACCGGCACGGAGCTGGCCAAGGTGATCCGTCACAACGACCGCTACGTCAGCGTACCGATCATTTACTTGTCCGCCGAAGACGACCTGGACAAGCAGCTCGACGCCATGAGCGAGGGCGGCGACGATTTCCTGACCAAACCGATCAAGCCCCGGCACCTGATCACCACCGTGCGCAACCGCGCCGCCCGGGCCCGCAACCTCAAGGCACGGATGGTGCGTGACAGCCTCACCGGCCTGTACAACCACACCCACATTCTGCAACTGCTCGAAGATTGCGGTTTCCGTGCCCGTCGAGAAGGCAAGCCGTTGAGCTTCGCGATGCTGGACATCGACCATTTCAAGCGGGTCAATGACAGCCACGGCCACCCCATGGGCGACCGGGTGATCAAGAGCCTGGCGCTGTTTCTCAAACAGCGCCTGCGCAAGACCGACTTCATCGGCCGCTACGGCGGTGAAGAGTTCGCCATCGTGATGCCTGACACCGACATCGAGGCCGCCTGCAAGGTGCTGGACGAAATCCGCCAACGCTTCGCCGAGATCCACTATCCGGCCCAGCCCCACGACCTGTGGTGCACCTTCAGCGCGGGCGTGGTGCAGATGAGCGAAGAGTCCGACAGCCTGATGATGGCCAGCCAGGCCGACGAAGCGCTGTACCGCGCCAAGCACGCCGGACGCAACCGGGTGCACAGCGCGCGGCAATCACAGCAAAGTGCCAC
Organism: Pseudomonas sp. FG6; assembly: GCF_057809015.1. NCBI lineage: Bacteria > Pseudomonadati > Pseudomonadota > Gammaproteobacteria > Pseudomonadales > Pseudomonadaceae > Pseudomonas > Pseudomonas sp. FG6. The sequence continues at coordinate 105,693 of NZ_JBMDJD010000012.1, read as the reverse complement.
CTTTTCATCAGATTCCACTGATTCGGTCATAAACATGTAATGCAAACGCAATAAATTCAGGCGCTTACGATTCTGCCCTTGGTAGGCCCACGATGCGCCTGAAGCTGCTGACCAATCTCAATACCCTTCTTTTAGTGACTGTTTGCCTGGGCCTGGGGGCCACCTTGTGGTGGTCGCAGGTGGCCCTCGAACGGCCTTACCTGTTGATGGAGCGCTACCTGGGCCTGTCTCGACAGTTCCAGAACGAGGTGGCGCGCAACATTGAAGATTACCTGGGCAGCGGCGACGCCTTGCGCCTGAACAGCGCCACCCAGGCCCTCGAAACCCTGCAGAAAGGCCTGGATCAATTCCCCCTGGAACTGGCCCAGACCCTGCGCCCGAGCCTGTCGAACCTCGATGGCTTCAGCAAGACCGACCTGCTGGCCGCCGGCAAACTGGCCGGCGATCCGCAGGCGCTGTTGTTGCAGGCCGAGCGCGAACTGGGCGCCAATCTCGATCAGTTGGCCCGCTATGCCAATGGCGCCCCGGCGTACCTGCCGCCGCTGTTCGCCGCTTCGCAGCACTTGGGCAGGCTCTCGCTGGCGCGGGACAAATTGGTCAGCAGCGGCCGCAGCGAGCTGGCCGCCGATGTCGAACGGGAGCTGGCCAGCATCCGCCTGGAAGCCGAGCGCCTGGAGGGCTTGCCGCTGCTCGGCGTGACGGCCAGCAACGAAACCGGCAGCGATGATTTCGCCGCGCTGATGGGCCTGCAATCCGAGGAAAAAACCATTGCCGAAGACGCCGGCATCGCCCTCAAGCGCGAGCTCAACAGTTTGCTCGGCCGCTATCCCGCAGAACTTGCACGTACCCGCGAACTGATCCACAAGCGCACCGAGTTGAGCAACACCACTCACCTGAAAACCGCCGATGTGCAGCAAGCGATCGATGCCATGGAGCCTGCGGTCCGGGCCCAGCATGGTCGGATCCAGGGCGAAGTGCGCTTGATCCAGGGCGTGATGATCGGCTTGATCCTGCTGATCGCGCTGCTCATCGATACCCTGCAACGGCGCCTGGCCCGGACCTTGACCCAGCTGGCGCCCGCCCTGTCGACCTGGGCCGAAGGGGATTTCAGCCGAGACATCCAAGTCGATGCCCGCAACCGCGAGTTGAAAGACATCGAGGCGTCGCTCAATCGCCTGCGCGCTTATCTGGTGGACCTGGTGGGCACTATCCGCGTGAACGCCGAACAGGTCGCCGGCAGCAGCCGGACCCTGGCCGAGTTGAGTGGCGAGCTGCACAGCGGGGCCGAGGACCAGGCCGATGACACCGCATTGATCCGAGACTCCCTCGGCGAACTGGAGGCGACCATCCAGCAGGTCGCCGGCGACGCCAGCCAGGCAGCGGACGCCAGCCGCAGCGCCGGACAGGCAGTGGAGCAAGGGCAGAAGGTCATCGGCCTGAGCCTCACGGGCTTGCACGCGTTGGTGGGTGAAGTTCAGGACAATGCGCAGATGATCGAACAACTGGCCGAGGAATCCGCCACCATTGGCGGCGTGCTGACGGTGATTCGCTCGATTGCCGACCAGACCAACCTGCTGGCCTTGAACGCCGCCATCGAGGCCGCCCGCGCCGGGGAAATGGGCCGTGGCTTTGCCGTGGTGGCCGAAGAAGTCCGCTCCCTGGCCCAGCGTACGGCAGGTGCCACCGCCGAAATCCAGGAGTTGATCGCCGGCTTGCAACTGGCCGCGCGTCAATCGGTGGAGGGCATGCGCGCCCAGGTCGAACACGCCGAGGCCACCGCCAGCCAGGCGCAAGCGGCTGACGGCGCGCTGGACGAGATCGTCGGCGCCATCCAGACCATCTCCGCCACAGCCGTGCGCATCGCCGACGTCACCGCCCAACAAAGCGGCGCCGTCAGCGAAATCCGCGATCACAGCGAACGGATTCACCAACTGGGCGGGGACAACCTGCAGCGCATCGGCCAAGGGCGGGAACAGGGCGACAACCTGCTGGTGCTGGGGGGACGGCTGCACACGGCGGTGCAGGCGTTTCGGGTTTGACCTCAATACACATGACAACCCAGGGTGGGCACAGATCCTCGGCCCACCACAGATTTCCTGTGGGAGCAGGGTGACCGAATCAATAATCACGGTCACAAACTTCGCGCAAACATCGGTCATCGTGCTGGCTATTGCCGAGAACTGGACAGTCATCAAGGCTTTGCGGCATAGTCGCCGGGTTCTGATACTCGCTCACAGATAACAAGGAACAGCTGATGGCGACCCTTCTGGTCCTGCACGGACCCAACCTGAACCTGCTTGGCACCCGTGAACCGGGCGTCTACGGGGCCGTCACACTGGCCCAGATCAACCAGGACCTGGAGCAGCGGGCCCGGGATGCCGGCCATCATTTGCTCTATCTGCAAAGCAACGCCGAGTATGAATTGATCGACCGCATCCATGCCGCGCGCGACGAGGGCGTGGATTTCATTTTGATCAATCCAGCAGCTTTTACACACACAAGTGTCGCATTACGTGACGCGTTGCTGGCGGTGAGCATCCCATTCATCGAAGTGCACTTGTCCAACGTGCATAAACGCGAACCTTTCCGCCATCACTCTTATTTCTCCGATGTAGCGGTAGGAGTGATCTGCGGCCTTGGCGCCAGCGGTTACCGACTGGCCCTGGAGGCCGCCCTAGAGCAGCTTGAAACACAGGCAACGGCTTGAATAACAAGCGTTAAACGCCCCTGACCGACCCTTGGGAGTTGATGATTCATGGATATCCGTAAAGTTAAGAAACTGATCGAATTGCTGGAAGAGTCCGGCATCGACGAGCTGGAAATCAAGGAAGGCGAAGAGTCCGTACGCATCAGCCGCCACAGCAAGACCCCAGCCCAACCGTACTACGCGCCAGCCCCGGTACACGTACCGGCCGCTGCACCGGCTCCGGCTGCTGCCCCAGCTGCCGCCGCTCCAGCAGCACCTGCCGCTCCAGCGCTCAACGGCACCGTTGCCCGCTCGCCGATGGTAGGTACTTTCTATCGCAAGTCTTCCCCGTCCTCGCCAGCCTTCGTTGAAGTCGGCCAGACCGTGAAGAAAGGCGACACCCTGTGCATCGTCGAAGCCATGAAGATGATGAACCACATCGAAGCTGAAACCAGCGGTGTGATCGAATCCATCCTCGTCGAAGACGGCCAGCCGGTTGAGTACGACCAACCGCTGTTCACCATCGTTTGAACCGCGGAGAGCCTTTGATGACTGCGAAGTTGGAAAAAGTTCTGATCGCTAACCGCGGTGAGATCGCCCTGCGGATTCTGCGTGCCTGCAAAGAGATGGGCATCAAGACCGTCGCCGTTTACTCCAAGGCCGACAAAGAACTGATGCACCTGGGCCTGGCGGACGAATCCGTCTGCATCGGTCCGGCGTCGGCTGCGCACTCCTACCTGCACATCCCGGCGATCATCGCCGCTGCCGAAGTGACCGGCGCCACTGCCATTCACCCTGGCTACGGTTTCCTGGCGGAAAACGCCGACTTCGCCGAACAGGTGGAGAACTCCGGTTTTGCCTTCATCGGCCCGAAAGCCGAAACCATCCGCCTGATGGGCGACAAGGTATCGGCCAAGCACGCCATGATCGCTGCCGGCGTCCCGACCGTTCCGGGTTCCGACGGCCCGCTGCCTGAAGACGAAGAAACCGCCTTGCGCATCGGTCGCGAAGTCGGTTACCCGGTGATCATCAAGGCCGCTGGCGGCGGCGGTGGTCGCGGCATGCGCGTGGTGCACAAGGAAGAAGACCTGATCGCCTCGGCGAAACTGACCCGTTCCGAAGCTGGCGCGGCGTTCGGCAACCCGATGGTCTACCTGGAAAAATTCCTGACCAACCCGCGTCACGTCGAAGTCCAGGTGCTGTCCGACGGCCAGGGCAACGCCATCCACCTGGGCGACCGCGATTGCTCGCTGCAACGTCGTCACCAGAAGGTCCTCGAAGAAGCGCCGGCACCGGGCATCGACGAGAAGGCCCGCCAGGAAGTCCTGGCACGTTGCGTCAAGGCTTGCATCGACATCGGCTATCGCGGCGCCGGTACCTTCGAGTTCCTGTACGAGAACGGTCGTTTCTACTTCATCGAAATGAACACCCGTGTTCAGGTGGAGCACCCGGTTTCGGAAATGGTCACCGGTATCGACATCGTCAAGGAGATGCTCAGCATCGCCGCCGGCAACAAGCTGTCGTTCACCCAGGATGACGTGGTCATCCGCGGTCACGCGCTGGAATGCCGGATCAACGCCGAAGACCCGAAAACCTTCATGCCAAGCCCAGGCACGGTCAAGCATTTCCATGCCCCGGGCGGCAATGGCGTTCGCGTCGATTCGCACCTGTACAGCGGTTATGCCGTTCCACCGAACTACGATTCTTTGATCGGCAAGCTGATCACCTACGGGGCAACCCGTGACGAAGCCATGGCGCGCATGCGCAATGCGCTGGACGAGATCGTGGTGGACGGGATCAAGACCAACATCCCGCTGCACCGCGACCTGGTTCGTGACGAAGGCTTCTGCAAAGGCGGCGTCAACATCCATTACCTGGAGCACAAGCTGGGCAGCCAGCATTGATGTTTCGCGTGATGTAAAAAAGACCCCGGTCCATTGGCCGGGGTCTTTTTTTTGCGTTCGACAAATAACCAATCAGCTCAGCGCCACCGTGGAGAACGCCTGGGCCTCGATCTGCGACGCCGTCGCCGGCCTGCCCTGCAAGGTGCTGATGGCACCGTTGGCATTGGCGACCAAAGGATCGCTGCGCAAGCGCGTCATGAACCCGCGGGCGCGCACCGACACCGGGTCACCGCTCTTTTTCGCCCGTGCCAGCACCGGTATGTAGTAGCGCTCGACCTGGCTGCGGGACGTCTTGAACACCGACGTGACCCCACTGCTCAAGTCCAGTGACACACCGTAGGTATTGCCGAAGCAGGAAGAATACGACCAGTGATCCCAGGTGGGTCGCAGGCCCTGGCGCCTCATCGCCGAGCGGACCCGACCGCCAATGTCGGCGCCCGTCAGCCAATCCCCGCCCACCAGGGTGGCACGAATATCCCGGGGCGCTCCGCCCAGCCGCTGTGTCACGTCCCGGAGACTGCGCTCGATCAGCGCGCGGATGTTGTGATCGAAATGAACGACGGCCCCGGTCCTGGTGGTCGGGTTGTACAACGATGCGATCACGCACGTCTGCGCGTTCAGGGAGAACAGATAGTTGTCCGCCACCGCATCGCTGAACCTCGCCACCACGGCCTCGCCCTGCAACGCCCCCCTCGATACGTCCGGGAAGACATGCCCGGGAAACGCCTCCCGCAAATCGCTCACCCGCCCGAGGACATGCGCATGTTCATTGCCGCCTCTCAAGCCGACCTCGTTGTGCGCCCATTTGCCATTGCCCATCCTGCGAATGGGCAAGTTGTACAAGGCACCCGGGCGGCTGGCGTCCACCAGGCACAAGCCGCCGAAATAGGGGTCTTCCTTCACTTGGAAATACTTGCCCCTGCTGCGTATGAAATAGGTGTTGAGCGGCTGCGATGCGCTGGACGGGCTGCGATAGGTGCCCTGGAAAATCCCCTCCTCGGTCACCCACTCCAGGTTCTCGGGGGTTTTACTCACGGCCTGCCTGGGCTTGAAGCGTAGGGGCGGGATGATCGGCCCGACGTCCTTGGCAAGCCGCGGCGGCACAAGCCCCAAGCGCTGCGCGGACAGTGACAGCGGCTTGAGGACAAGCTTCAGGCTCCTGGCCGCTGTCCCCAGCAACGTAGCGACGGTTCCTGCCCCCAGCGCGGCGAACAGCACTCCCCAGGAGGCCATCGCCCATTGCCCCAGCGCGCGATCCGTGTCGCCCTGCCAATGCGCTTCGACGGCCTGCCCGGCGCTCGCGGCAATTAACGCGACATCCAGCAGCAAGGCAAAAGGGGGATAAACCAGGCACACCGGTGCCGACGCAAACAACAGCCCCTTGATGACCTGCTGCCTGATCACTTCGGCACGGCTGCGGGTGACGTCCTCCACATCGTTGACCGCGCGCTCGACGGATGCATCGAACTCTGCCTGGATATCGTTCACGCGATGGAGTTCGCGCAACGCATCAACGCCCATGCTCGCCGTCGCCAGCGCCACCAGTGAGCGCCGGACAACCGTGCGGGCACTGAGTGCGACCCGCTCCAGTACATAATCCTGCAGGCGCGCCGCGACTTTCCCGGCAAAGTCCTGGTACCTGCGAAACGCGATACCGTCCGGCGCGTCCGGCGTATACAGCCAATACGAGCCCTTCGGATCGAAGTAAGTGAAAACGTAGGCCCCCATGACGACATGGCCGCCCACCGAAAACCTGATCACACCTTCACGCTGCACGACAGCACCCGGATACACCGGACCGGACAGCGCCACCGGCCCACTCAACAGGGTGACTTGGCGAGTGAGCCACCAGAATTCGTTCGCGCTCAATTGCGACTTGCCCATTGCGACACGCAGGTCACGGTCCATCCGGGTCAGCAGCAGGTTGCGGTAGGCGTTGCGGCGCGCGTTGTATTCCGGGGCGCCGGCATCGAGAAACCGGGCGCGGACCTCCCGCGCATATTGCTCCCCCACGTAGGCTCGCCGCAGATAGCTCGCCAGCTCCGCACTGCGAACCTGCCTCAGGTCCTGCCCCACCGCCGAGCGCACCCCTTTTCGCGGGTTGTCGATCCCCGAGTTGTCGTCGTAGCCATAGATGGCAAGCTCCAGCAGGCTGGCGACTTTCGTCTTGCCATCGGCCAACCCCGGGTTGTAGTCGATGAGCACCGTTGCAGGATCGACCGGCTCCTGCACACCCTTGCTGCGCAGGTAAGGGGCAATGGCCTGGGTGACGGTCCGCTTGGCGAAATCCACGAAGACTTCGTAGCCCTCGACCTGCTGGTTGAACACTGCCTGATGAACCAGAAGCTCCTGGTTCAGGCTGCTGAGGTTTCGCCGGGAATCCAGCGTCAGGGCGGCGTACCAGCGAGGCGATTCGTCCAGTTCCACCTGCGCAAGATGGCTGTCCAGGCCCCTTGCAACGACGTCTTCAAGACAAGCCCTGAACCCGGCCACCGCCCCACGAAGGTCCTTGCTCGAATCCCAGGTCGTCGGCTTGTCTGCCACGCGGGCAAAGTATTCCCGGGCGTCACCGCGCGCCCGTGGCACGATCCGCTGGAGCAAATATTCGCGACCGGCTTCGCCACGGGTCCATGCTCCGATCTCCACGCTCACTGCCCACAGCGAGGGCAGCTCGATCCACTCCTGGCCGTCCGGCTTGTCGGGGGCGTAGAGCAACAGGTCGCCTTGCAGGTCCGGGGGATAGAACAGCAGTAAATCGGCGCAGTGCAGAGCATTGGGAAGCACCACGCCGCTGACCCGCAAGACACCGGCCTGCGCCGAAGGCTCGCCATCCCACAGGGCTTTGACCGCGTCGTGATTGGCCTCCTTCAGGTGACCTGCGCAGCGGGCAACGAACGCGCTTTGCTGCAACCGTGCCGAGAGCCAATCGAACAGAGCATCTTTCAGGTCCCTGCGGGCATACCGCTCGACCAGAGCTTGCCAGTAGCCGGCCGGGGCATCGACCTGCGCCAGCAACTGGCTCATGAATGCCGGTGAAAGCGCCTGGTTGCGCAGCATGGCGCCGTTTTCCACCCGCCACACCGAAATGGCATCCGGCCTGAGCGGACCGGCCGCCAGCCACTCGCTCAGGCTGCGGGTATGCAGCGGCTGGCCCATTACGCTTCGCCACTGCAGTTGCACCCGAACGCTATCGGGCTCGACCTCCATGTCCAGTTCTTGCCGGACATAGTCCCTGGCCAATTGCCGGGCGAACGCCTGCAACGACCCCAGGCCATCGAGCAGCCTGTCCACCAGCGCCTGTGCCTGGGAGGTCTGCTCCTGGAAAACCTTCAGGCGCCTGCGGTCAACGTCGTCCAGGCCTCGCAGCCAGTCAGGCAGTTGCAGGCGGGTGATCGCCTGCAGGATCTGACGCTCCGACGCCGTCGCCAACGTCGTCAATTGGCTCATCCGACGCCAGCCCTCCTGGAGCGTATCAAGCTTGTCCCGCAGCGCATCGACGTCCAGGCCTGCCAATGGGTCCGGCCGCAGGATCAGGGCGACGTCCGCCAAGTGATCGTCGAGCCGTTGCTCGACCAGCTCCGCCAGGGACGCATCGCCCGACGCCATGTTCCAATGCCGATGCAGGGCGTCCCGGTAGTGGCTGACAAAACCCGACGCGGCACTCTCAACCACCTGGGCAATGGCCTCCTGGCGCTCGACCGGCATTCCCTGGTCGACACCGCCCGCCCACCGGTAGGGCACGTCGTACGCTTCGTCGGGCATGATCGGCCGCGGGTCGATCAGCCGTTGCAGCACCGTATCGAGCAGAGTGTCGATGAAGTGCGGATCGATGTTGCCTTGGTGGTACCGGGTGCGAAGCTCCACCAGCAGGTACTCCTCCAGCACCTCCAGCACGCTCATCTGGGTTTGCAGCCGCGTGTCGATGGTCGCCTGCCAACGCGCCAGTCTTTCGAGGATGGCCTGCGCCGTTGCCGCCGGCGGGGAAGCCATTGCTGCCGCGCCACTTACGTTTCCTTGCCGCTGGGCCGTGTTGTCCATCACATTCCTCCCTGTTGTGTGGACCGGCACCTTATCTGCCCTGCGGCATGTCCAAGGCATACATATATATATCGAAACACCCACCCGGGCCGCGCAGACGCGCTTATCCACTTTGCCAGCGACCTGGCGTACACTGCGCGCCTTTGCAGCCACGCGCTGCCCCCTGTCGATATTTTTCAAAGGTGCCCGCCATGCCTTGGCTGCAAGTACGCCTGGCTATCAGCCCGGAACAAGCTGAAACCTACGAAGATGCGTTTCTTGAAGTAGGCGCAGTCTCGGTCACCTTCATGGACGCCGAAGACCAGCCGATCTTCGAACCGGAACTCAATACCACCCCGCTGTGGTCCCACACCCACCTGCTGGCCCTGTTCGAAGGCGGCACCGAGGCGGCCAGCGTACTCGCCCATCTCGAACTGCTGACCGGCAGCCCGTTGCCCGAACATCACAGCGAAGTGATCGAAGACCAGGACTGGGAACGCAGCTGGATGGACAACTTCCAGCCGATGCGTTTCGGCCAGCGCCTGTGGATCGTACCGAGCTGGCACGCCGCGCCGGAGCCGGATGCCGTCAACCTGCTGCTGGACCCGGGCCTGGCCTTCGGCACCGGCACCCACCCGACCACCGCGCTGTGCCTGGAATGGCTCGACGGTCAGGACCTGAAAGGCTGCAACGTGCTCGACTTCGGCTGCGGCTCGGGGATCCTGGCCATTGCCGCCCTGCTGCTGGGTGCGCGGGAAGCGGTTGGCACCGACATCGATGTCCAGGCCCTGGAAGCCTCACGCGACAACGCCGGGCGCAACCACATCGACCCGGCGTCGTTCCCGTTGTACCTGCCGCAAGACTTACCACCGGTACCGGCCGATGTGCTGGTGGCCAATATCCTGGCCGGACCATTGGTCTCCCTGGCGCCGCAACTGTCGAGCCTGGTCAAGCCGGGCGGACGCCTGGCGCTGTCGGGCATCCTCGCCGAACAGGGCGAGGAAGTCGCTGCAGCCTATGCCGCCGACTTTGACCTGGACCCGATCGCCAATCGCGATGGCTGGGTGCGCATCACCGGGCGTCGGCGCTAGAATGGCCGCCTGTATCGACCGGATTGCCGCATGACCGACAGCTTCGTCACCCAGTGTCCGCATTGCCAAACGCGCTTTCGCGTCAGCCACGCTCAATTGAGCGTGGCGCGCGGGGTGGTTCGCTGCGGCTCGTGCCTGCAAGTATTCAACGCGGCACGCCAACTGCTGGAACAACGCACAGCCAAGCAAACCGCTGCGCCCGCCGCACCACCGGTGAATACACCCGCCGTCGAGGCCCCGCCACGGGCCATCAGCCAGAAGCAGTGGACCGCCGCCGAACTGGATCTCGATGACCTGGACAAGGAACTGGCTCGCCTGGAACGGCGTGACAAACGGTCACCGGACAGTTCCGGACGCCGCCGCGAAGATAACCTGAGCGCCCAGCGCGACCACCTCTCCGGCGAGGAGCCTTGGTCCGACAGCCTCTACAGCACACCGCCGGACGAACGCGCCGAAGCCGTGTTGCAGGCACCGATCGAACCGTTCGAGCCCCACGAACCGGCGCGACCACCGCGCACCGAACCGTCCTTGTCCCTGGCCCTCGAACCGCTGGAACCGGATGACGACGAACCGGTCACCCCCCTGCGCCTGGAGCCTGTCGACGCGCCCGAGGAACACCTCGAGCGCTTGTCTGCCACCGACGACCACGATCACGACGACCTCGACGACGAACCCGAGCCACCGACGCCGACGCGCAAGACCCGCGAGCGCCAGGAGCCGGGAATCCGTGCCGAAGCCCTCCACGACCTGGACGACGACCCGCTGCAACTGGACTGGCGCAAGCGCCGCTCGCCCTGGGGACGACGCCTGCTGTGGGCGCTGCTGATCCTGCTCGCCAGCGCGGCCCTGGCCGGCCAGTACATTGCTTACCATTTCGAGGAACTGGCCCGTCAGGACCAGTACCGCCCGTGGTTCCTGCAAATCTGCCCGACCCTCGGGTGCGACGTACCGTCCAAGGTCGACATCGCCAAGATCAAGAGCAGCAACCTGGTGGTGCGCAGCCATCCGGACTTCAGTGGCGCCCTGGTAGTGGATGCGATCATCTACAACCGCGCGCCCTTCTCCCAGCCGTTCCCATTGCTGGAGTTGCGCTTTGCCGACCTCAACGGGCACCTGATCGCCAGTCGTCGATTCAAACCCGGGGAATACCTGGGCGGCGATCTGGAGGGGCGCGGCGAAATGCCGCCGCAAACCCCCATCCACATCGCGCTGGATATCCTCGACCCGGGTCCCAAGGCCGTGAACTACAGCCTGAGCTTCCATTCGCCCGAGTAAAACCGGCCCGGGCCGGTCGATTGACGGCAGCTTTCTGACTCACCCCACCCAGACCAAACCGCTGGCGATAACCAGACAGCTGTTCAGATTTTATCCAATTCGACCTTTATCCAGTCATCGAGAGCGGGTATCATGCCAACCCTTTTTCGAACTCTCATGATCCGGCCCCACTACAGGGAAGTCCTATGTCGGCGGTACGCATCGGCCCATATACATTGCACAACGGCCTGGTTCTCGCGCCCATGGCGGGCGTCACCGACCAGCCCTTTCGTCAGTTGTGCAAGCGATTGGGTGCCGGCTTGGTGGTTTCGGAAATGGTCACCAGCGACATGAGTTTGTGGAACACCCGCAAATCGCGTCTGCGCATGATCCACGAAGGCGATCCCGAGCCGCGCTCGGTGCAGATCGCCGGTGGCGACGCACAGATGCTGGCGGAAGCGGCCCGGGCCAATGTGGCGATGGGCGCGCAGATCATCGACATCAACATGGGCTGTCCGGCCAAGAAGGTCTGTAACAAGGCCGCCGGCTCGGCACTGTTGAAAGATGAAGCCCTGGTCACCGAGATCCTGCAGGCCGTCGTCGCCGCAGTCGATGTGCCGGTGACCCTGAAGATCCGCACCGGGTGGGACCGGGAGAACAAGAACGGCCTGACGGTGGCGAAGATCGCCGAACAGGCAGGTATCGCGGCGCTGGCGGTGCATGGCCGCACCCGTGCCGATCTGTATACCGGCGAGGCCGAATACGACACCATCGCCGCGATCAAGCAGGCCGTGTCGATTCCGGTCTTTGCCAATGGCGACATCGACTCGCCCGACAAGGCCCGGTACGTGCTGGACGCGACCGGTGCCGATGGCCTGTTGATCGGCCGGGCCGCCCAAGGGCGGCCATGGATTTTTCGTGAGATCGAACACTACCTGCGCACCGGCGAAAAGCTCGCTGCGCCGCAGTTGTCCGAGGTGGAACGTATTCTGCTAGAGCATCTGGCCGCGCTGCATGCCTTCTATGGAGAAGTCATGGGTGTACGCATTGCCCGCAAGCATGTGGGCTGGTATCTCGCAACCCTGCCGGGCGCCAGGGAGTTTCGCGCCCGCTTCAATCGTTTGGATGGTACGCAAGCACAATGCGCCGACGTTCAGGCTTTCTTCGCTGAACGTTACAAGAGCCTGACAGGGGACGAAGGGGTGGCCGCATGACGATGATGACCGAGACTTTAGTGAGTGGAACAACACCCGTGAGCGACAACGTGAATTTGAAACAGCACCTCAATACGCCCAGCGAAGAGGGCCAGACCCTTCGCGGGAGTGTCGAGAAGGCGCTGCACAATTATTTCGCCCACCTTGAGGGCGCTGCCGTCACGGACGTGTACAACCTGGTGCTTTCCGAAGTCGAGGCGCCCCTGCTCGAAAGCGTGATGAACTACGTCAAGGGCAACCAGACCAAGGCCAGCGAGATGCTGGGCCTGAACCGCGGCACCCTGCGCAAGAAACTCAAGCAGTACGACCTGCTGTAAGCATTCAATAAAACCAGAAAGGCGCCCGCGTAAAAAACGGTCGCCTTTTTTGCTGACTTCCCTTGCTTTTGATGGAAATTGAAATGACCGACCAGACCACCCGCCTGCCGATCCGCCGCGCCCTGATCAGCGTCTCCGACAAGACCGGGATCCTTGAATTCGCCCGCGAACTGCAACAGCTGGGCGTCGAGATCCTGTCCACCGGCGGGACCTTCAAACTGCTGCAGGACAACGGTGTTGCCGCAGTGGAAGTCGCGGACTACACCGGCTTTGCGGAAATGATGGACGGTCGGGTCAAGACCCTGCACCCGAAAATCCACGGCGGGATCCTGGGCCGTCGCGGCATCGACGACGCCATCATGAGCGAACACGGCATCAAGCCGATCGACCTGGTAGCGGTCAACCTCTACCCGTTCGAAGCCACCATCAGCAAGCCTGGCTGCGACCTGCCGACCGCCATCGAGAACATCGACATCGGCGGCCCGACCATGGTCCGCTCGGCGGCCAAGAACCACAAGGACGTGGCCATCGTGGTCAACGCCAGCGACTACGCCAGCGTGCTGGAAAACCTCAAGGCCGGCGGCCTGACCTACGCCCAGCGTTTCGACCTGATGCTCAAGGCCTTCGAACACACCGCGGCCTATGACGGCATGATCGCCAACTACATGGGCACCGTGAACCAGGCGGCCGAAACCCTGACCACCGAAGGCCGCAGCGAATTCCCGCGCACCTTCAACACCCAGTTCGTCAAGGCCCAGGAAATGCGCTACGGCGAGAACCCGCACCAGAGCGCGGCGTTCTACGTGGAAGCCAAGCCGGCCGAAGTCGGCATCGCCACCGCCACCCAGTTGCAAGGCAAGGAGCTGTCGTTCAACAACGTGGCCGACACCGACGCCGCGCTGGAATGCGTGAAGAGCTTCGTCAAGCCAGCCTGTGTGATCGTCAAGCACGCCAACCCTTGCGGCGTGGCCGTGAGCCCGGACGCCGAGGGCGGCATCCGCCAGGCCTACGAACTGGCCTACGCCACCGACACCGAGTCGGCATTCGGCGGCATCATCGCCTTCAACCGTGAGCTGGACGCCGAGACCGCCAAGGCCATCGTCGACCGTCAGTTCGTTGAAGTGATCATTGCCCCTTCGGTCAGCGAAGAAGCCCGCGCCATCGTCGCCGCCAAGGCCAACGTGCGCCTGCTGGCTTGCGGCCAGTGGTCGGCTGACCGCGCACCGGCCTGGGACTACAAGCGTGTCAACGGCGGCCTGCTGGTCCAGAGCCGCGACATTGGCATGATCGGCAGCGAAGACCTCAAGGTCGTGACCAAGCGCGCCCCGAGCGAACAGGAAATCAACGACCTGATCTTCGCCTGGAAAGTCGCCAAGTACGTCAAGTCCAACGCCATCGTCTACGCCAAGAACCGCCAGACCATCGGTGTCGGCGCCGGCCAGATGAGCCGCGTGAACTCCGCGCGCATCGCCGCGATCAAGGCTGAACACGCCGGTTTGCAGGTACAAGGCGCGGTCATGGCCTCCGATGCGTTCTTCCCGTTCCGCGACGGCATCGACAACGCAGCCAAGGTCGGCATCACCGCCGTGATCCAGCCGGGTGGTTCGATGCGTGACGCAGAAGTGATTGCCGCAGCTGATGAAGCCGGCATCGCCATGGTATTCACCGGCATGCGCCACTTCCGTCACTGATACAACCAACTCCCTGTGGGAGTTGGGTTTGTGTGGGAGCAAGGCTTGCCCGCGATAGCATCACCTCGGTTCGCCTGATAAACCGAGCTGCCTGCATCGCGGGCAAGCCTTGCTCCCACATCAGCCCGCTCCCACAGAAGCATCTCTGCGATGCTCCATAGAATCAGCGTCATCCGAGGTTTTTGAAATGAATGTTTTGATCATTGGCAGCGGTGGCCGTGAACACGCCCTGGCCTGGAAAGTGGCTCAGGATCCGCGTGTGCAGAAGGTTTTCGTGGCACCGGGCAATGCCGGCACCGCCATCGAACCCAAGTGCGAAAACGTCGCCATCGACGTGCTGGCCCTGGAGCAACTGGCCGATTTCGCCGAGAAGAACGTCTCGCTGACCATCGTCGGCCCGGAAGTCCCGCTGGTGGCCGGCGTGGTCGATCTGTTCCGTTCCCGTGGCCTGGACTGCTTCGGCCCAACCGCCGGTGCGGCGCAGTTGGAAGGCTCGAAAGCGTTCACCAAGGATTTCCTGGCGCGCCACAAGATCCCGACTGCCGACTACCAGAACTTCACCGAAATCGAGCCAGCCCTGGCTTACCTGCGTGAAAAAGGCGCCCCGATCGTGATCAAGGCCGACGGCCTGGCCGCCGGCAAAGGCGTGATCGTTGCCATGACCCTGGCCGAAGCCGAAGAAGCCGTGCGCGACATGCTCGCCGGCAACGCCTTCGGTGACGCCGGTTCGCGCGTGGTGATCGAAGAGTTCCTCGACGGCGAGGAAGCCAGCTTCATCGTCATGGTCGACGGCAAGAATGTCCTGCCAATGGCCACCAGCCAGGACCACAAGCGTGTCGGCGACGGCGACAGCGGCCCGAACACCGGCGGCATGGGCGCCTACTCCCCGGCCCCCGTGGTCACCGCCGACGTACACCAGCGGGTCATGGACCTGGTGATCTGGCCGACCGTGCGTGGCATGGCCGAAGAAGGCAACGTCTACACCGGTTTCCTTTATGCTGGCCTGATGATCGACAAGGCTGGTAACCCAAAAGTCATCGAATTCAACTGCCGTTTCGGCGATCCTGAGACCCAACCGGTGATGCTGCGCCTGCAATCGAGCCTGGTGCTGCTGGTCGAAGCCGCTCTGGCCCAGGCACTGGACAAGGTCGAAGCCCAGTGGGACCCGCGCCCGAGCGTCGGTGTCGTACTGGCAGCCGGTGGCTACCCTGGCGACTACACCAAGGGCAGCGTTATCCAAGGCCTGGACGCGGCAACACAGTTGGAAGGCAAGGTGTTCCACGCCGGGACCGAGCTGAAGGATGGACAGGTCGTCACCGCTGGCGGTCGCGTGTTGTGCGCCACGGCCATGGGCGCCAGTGTCGATGCCGCCCAGCAGCAGGCCTACAAGCTTGCCGCCAAGATCGATTGGCAAGGCTGCTTCTACCGCAAGGACATTGGCTACCGCGCCATTGCCCGCGAGCGTGGCGAAAGCCTGGAATAACCCGGCCGTCGAGCTAGGCAAGGGGTCATGGGCCTTGCCTGGCTGTTCCGGTGCCGCGCATAGTTATAATCTGGCATCAACCTACGAAGGGATTTCGCCGTGCGCTGGCTCAGGATCGCCATAGGCTTTATCGCCACCCTGCTGACGCTGCTCTGTATGCTCCCGGCCCAGGCCGCGCCAGGCAGCGGTTGGGCGGTATTGCTCGACGAACAGGGCGACCTGAAACTGAGCGATATCCGCTCGGCCCGCTACACCAATCAATTCAGCCCCATCGACCTGGACCGCCTCGAGGCCGCCGAACCCAATGGAGCCCTGTGGCTGCGCTTTCGCCTGGCCCCTGACGATCATGAGCAGATCCTGCGCATCTTCGCCCCCGACCTGTCCCTCCTGAACCTCTACGTGCTGGACGGCGACAACCTGATCGACCAGCAGACCAGTGGCAATTCACTGCCCCGCAGCGAACACCCGGTCCCCAGCAGCGATTTCATACTCGCGCTGCCACGCAGCGACAAAACCCTGGACGTCTACGTAAGGCTGGCCTCGCGCCACGAACTGCGCCCCTACGTCACCTTGCAGCCAGCGGTCCTGGCAGCCGCCGACCAGAACCAGACGCTGATCTACGGCCTGCTGTTCGGCTGCATCGCGATGCTGATCCTGCACAACCTCACCCGCTACGCCTACACCCGCTCGCGCAGTTGCCTGTGGCTGGCCGCCTGTGAAGGCCTTTTGATGCTCAGCCTGGTACTGCTGCTGAACCTGGCCGGGCCCTGGCTGCCCGACTGGCCGGCGTTCCAGACCCCGGGGGCCTACCTGGCCCTGTTGCTGACGGCGCCGTGCGGCCTGATGTTCGCCTACCGTTTTTTCGCGCCCCTGGGACCGCACCCGTTGAACCGGCTGCTGCTGGGGGACATTGTGCTCACCATGCTGTGCAGCCTGTTGCTGTTGTTCGTCAACACACTGCCGCTCAACATCATCACCTATGCGCTGGTGGCCCTGGCCGGCCTGAGCATGCTGTTCGTCAGCGCCTGGCACTGGCAAAAAGGCTACCGCCCGGCACGCCTGTTCGTCGCGGCCATGGTGATCTTCAACCTGGGCACGCTGATCATCCTCCCGGCCCTGCAAGGGCTGACCGAGGTGCCTCCCCAGGGCTTGATCATCACGCTGCTGGTGTTCATCTGCCTCAGCGGCCTGCTGATGAGCGTCGCCCTGGGCGAACGCCAGCGCTCGATCAATGAAAGCCGCTTCAGCATCAGTCGCGACCTGGCGGCGAGCAACGCCGAGATCAATGCCAAGGCCGAATTCCTGGCCAAGATCAGTCACGAGATCCGGACGCCGATGAATGGCGTGCTGGGCATGACTGAATTGCTGCTGGGCACGCCGCTGTCGGTCAAGCAACGCGACTACGTGCAGACGATCCACAGCGCCGGCAATGAATTGCTGACGCTGATCAACGAGATCCTCGACATTTCCCGGCTCGAGTCCGGGCAGATCGAACTGGACGATGTGCAGTTCGACCTCAATGCGCTGATCGAGGATTGCCTGAGCATCTTCCGCGCCAAGGCCGAACAGCAGAACGTCGAGCTGATCAGCTTCATCCAGCCCCAGGTGCCGCGGGTGATCAGCGGCGACCCGACGCGGCTGCGCCAGGCGCTGTTGAGCCTGCTGGAAAATGCCTTGAAGAAGACCGACGAGGGCGAGGTATTGATCGTCGTGGCCCTCGACGAGCGCAGCAACCAGCCGCGTCTGCGCATTGCCGTGCAGGACAGCGGGACGCCGATGGACGCCGAAGAGCGCGACACGCTGATGCACGCCGAGCTGCACAGCAAGAACTTCCTCTCCGCCACGCGCCTGGGGGGCAACCTGGGCCTGGTGATCGCCCGACAATTGATCATCCTCATGCACGGGGAATTCGGCATCAAGAGCGGCAGCAGCCAGGGCAGCACCTTGTGGCTGACGTTGCCGCTGGACCCGGACCGTCTCGAACATCCGACCTCCGACCTCGATGGCCCGCTGCAAGGGGCGCGGGTGCTGATCGTCGACGACAACGACACCTGTCGCAAAGTGCTGGTGCAACAGTGCAGCGCCTGGGGCCTGAACGTCAGTGCGGTGCCCTCGGGCAAGGAAGCGCTGGCGCTGCTGCGCACCAAGGCGCACCTACGCGATTATTTCGACGTGGTCCTGCTGGACCAGAACATGCCGGGCATGACCGGCATGCAACTGGCCGCCAAGATCAAGGAAGACCCGAGCCTGAACCACGACATCCTGTTGATCATGCTCACCGGCATCAGCAACGCGCCGAGCAAGATCGGGGCGCGCAACAGCGGGGTCAAGCGCATCCTTGCCAAACCGGTGGCGGGCTACACCCTCAAGACCACCCTGGCGGACGAACTGAACCAGCGCAACAAGGGCCAGGGAGCGAATGCGTCAGCGAGCGCAGGCCTGCCCGTCCCGGTGAAGGTGCCCAGCGATTTCCGCATCCTCGTGGCGGAGGACAATAGCATTTCCACCAAGGTCATCCGCGGCATGCTGGGCAAGCTCAATCTGCAACCCGACACCGCCAGCAATGGCGAGGAGGCCCTCAAGGCCATGAAGGAGCAGCATTACGACCTGGTCCTGATGGACTGCGAGATGCCGATCCTCGACGGGTTCTCCGCCACCCAGCAGCTGCGTGCATGGGAAGTCGGCAACCAGCGCACCCGCACCCCGGTGGTGGCGCTCACCGCGCACATCCTGGCCGAACACAAGGAGCGCGCCCGCCAGGCCGGAATGGACGGGCACATGGCCAAACCGGTGGAACTGTCGCAACTGCGCGAGCTGATCGAGCACTGGGTGGCCCAACGTGACCAGCAAAACCACGAAGCGCAAACGTCCTGAGCCGACAGACAGCAAAACGCCTGTTAGACTCCCGTCGTGTTCCCCGCCTTGAGCCTCAACCATGCTCCACGTGCTGTTCAGCGTTTACCTGAAGATGCTGGTGCTCTATAGCCCCTTCTTCGTATTGTCGTGCTTTATCGGCCTGACTCGCGGCTATTCGCGCAAGGAACAGCGACGCCTGGCCTGGAAGGTCGCCATCGCGACGCTGGTGTCCAGCGTGTTGCTGTACCTGTTCGGGAGAGTGATTTTCACCGTGTTCGGCATCACCGTGGATGCGTTTCGTATCGGCGCCGGCAGCGTGCTGTTCATTTCGGCACTGGGCATGGCCCAGGGCAAGTCGGCGGTCCAGACCGACAGCGTCCAGCAGGACGTGACAATCGTCCCGCTGACCATTCCATTGACCGTCGGCCCCGGCACCATCGGCGCCCTGCTGGTGATGGGCGTGAGCCAGCCGCACTGGGACGACAAGCTCATGGCCATCGTCAGCATCGCCCTGGCCAGCTTCACCGTTGGCGTGGTGCTGTACCTGTCCAGCCGCATCGAGCGGATCCTGGGTGACCAGGGCTTGCAGATCGTCAGCCGCCTGATGGGGCTGTTCGTCTGCGCGTTGGCCGCGCAGATCATCTTTACCGGGGTCAAGGGCTACCTGGTGCCATAACCCTGCCGGCGCCTTGAGCCTCAGGCACGCTTGCGACGGGCGAACCTTCGGCTCAGCACCTCCCGGCGGTGTACGCCCAGGTACTCTTCGATGTCCTGGCGGAACTCTTCATAGCGGACAGGGTTGAAGGTCACGAACGATTTGCCGCGAAAGATCTCCCGTGCCGAAGCTTGCCAGTTCACGAAGAGAGCCCCGCCGTTACTCGACGTACCGGTTTGCTTTATCGAGGTGGACGAGGCAATCAAGGTGCCGTTGGCCAACTGCTCGCAGGGGATGACCGATAGACGTGCGCCGTCCGCCGCCTTGACCTGGGTGTTGAACAGGCTGATGGTCTGCTCGTCGCGCTTCAGACCGTCGATCGTGGTGTTCACTACCGCGCCGAGCACCGTCGCGGCCGGGACACTGGCCTTGACGCCGTCGATGATGCCTTTGACGATATCGCTGATCACCCAGTCCATGTCCACGCGCCGGGAGCTTTCGGAGTAGCGGGTATAGCCGTCATCGGCGACGAAGCAGCCAAGGTCTTGCAGGCATTGGATGAAGGCGTCGTACCACGCCCGGGTATTTTTGCCGCCGGGTACTTCGAAGTTGGCTTCCATGATCGCCATCGTCATCAGGTTCTCCATGATCGCCATGTTGTTGAGCGACATGCTGTTGCCATAGCCGACGAGCGCATCCCCCAGCATCAGGGCATCCAGGTCCTTGGTCGGGCTGTCCTGCTGCGCCAGGGACCGGCGTACACGCCGGCCCGTAACGGCCTGCGCCTTGCGCCGGTTTATACGGCCCTGAATCAACTCAATACTTTGCGCAACACTGATGACACTTTCAAACTGTTCCATATTCAATCTTCCTTGCTGTTAGTAAAGTTCGCTCCTGCGAACCCGACTCAATCTAATTCATCGACCTCAAAAACAACAACACCATCCAATTGCAATATATGTAGACAACCAAAAATCCTCACCACCTCAACATCCAGACTTATATTAACGCCCAGCCACTTACCGACAACCTTCATCATTGCCTATCCAACAAGAGCAACAGCACACTTAACTTAATGGAAAGTCTTGATGAATAACGGACTATTAACCGGACTGGTCGGCGGTCCCAACCTGTTTTCGTACATCGGCGCACCGGCCCTGCAAGATCACAATGACATCGCCGATTGCAACGCCATCGCCACCCGCTCGGCCGACCTCGGCCATCACCGCTATGCCAATCCCAAGGAGTGGTTCGAAGAATATGCCCGTACCTTGAATTTCCTCGGCTGGTCGCTGTATGGCGACTCCATCCATACCCGCACGCAACACATCGTCTCCGGCTCGGTGGCGGATTTCCTGGTCGAGAGCGCTCACGCCATGAAAGATGCACGCCAGGCGAACGCCATGATCGACACCCTCGACACGTTGAAAGCCGACCGCCCGGCCCTACTGTCCTTGGACAACGAAACCCTGGAAGGCGAGACTTTCCAGGTTATTCCAGCCCGATACGATTCACAGGGCAACCTGCACATCGCCCTGTTCAAACTCGAACTTAGCGTGGAGACACGCAGGCGCAGTTTCCTGTTCTGGAACTGGGAAAGTCGTGCAGCCAGGATTATCCAACGCCGAGCGCTCCTGAAACTGGACAGGCGCGAACTCGACAGCAGAAGAACACTGATCAACAAAGTACTGAATGAGTATTTGATGAGGCGTTTTGTCTTGAGAAAGTAGCGCCTCATTCATCACTCAAAAAAATGGGTTGCCGGTCATAACACCGGCAACCCATTTTTATTCAATGCCCTGTTCGTGCCTGGGCTCAACTCACCGTGTTGGTCTCCACCGCCAACGCTTCATCCGACAGCGCTTGCAGCGTGACGCCGTTCTGAGTGTCCCGCCGGGCGTCCAGGCGTTGCACCAGCGTCGAGACAGCATAGTGTCGATGCCCGCCGAAACTGAGCAACACGTCGCCACGCAAGTTGACGTCCGCCGCACACACCTCGCGAACAATCAGACTGTGGCCGCTGTCCGGATCGAGGATCACCAAGTGATCCTGGACCTTGCTCAGCCATAACCGATCAGGTTCATCCAGGTCCCAGATCAACTTGCCGGGGATCGTTATCGCGTCGCCCAGCGGATGCCGGCAGTCGAGGACCACCGACTTGACCCTCGACCAGGCGGCTTTGGACAGTCGGTAGCTCACGGCGCCTTGGCCCATGCGCAGGATCAGGATCCTGACGTCATCCGCCATCAACGGCAGCAGATCATCGATCTTCGCGTCCTGGCCCTCGACGACCATCACCTCGCCTTCACGCTGGACATAGCTGAGCGGTCCGGCATGGGCCCTGCCAGGCAGGGCCAACAGCGTCCCGTTGGTGCTTTCATGAAGCAGGACGTTGGTCTGCCGCTGGGTCCCCAACACCTCGAAAGACTCCGGAACAGCGGCCCTGGGCACCCGAATCACACGCTCGGTCTCGGCGACGAACCACTTCAGGCCGTCCGGATCGCCCACCGACAGCAACGGGCTATGGGACGTCCGGGCAATCAACTGCCTGAGCCCCTCGCGCTCGCGACCACCTTGAGCGGCCACCCAATGCTGCGTGACACCGGTCACCCGCGCCGGCTCTTGGTCGCGCAACACGACCTCCACGCCGTCGAAGGTCACGCCACGCAGGCCGGCCCCGTCGACGGTCATCTCGGCAAACTGCCAGGGCGCCCATTCGCGCAGCGGATGAGGCACCACATCCGCCTGCAACAGCTGCGAACCCTGGCCAAAGGCAGCGTCCAGTCGCTGCGGATCGATGAAGGCCTGGCGATAGACCTCGCCACTGGCCACATCGAATAACCAGGCCGCCTCCCCATCCGGCGTCGCGCCCAACAGCCGCACCGGCGCGGCACCGTCCCAATCGAGCAACAGCAATCGATTGCCGACATACCAGGCACACAACGTCCCGTCCCCCCCGACACGGGTCAAGCCAATCAGCGCCAGGCTTCTGTTCCCGTGCCGCTGGGCCAACGCGTCCAGGGCCAACCACCATTGGGGGCGGTCCTTGAACCAGGTGTCCCGCACGCCTCCCAGCTCCAGCTCGCCGTGGCCGGTGAGGTTGTTGTAGAACAGGCCGCCAGAAGTCAGCGCCACGTACCCCCCCTCGACGGCAATGACATTTTCCAGGCGAGGTGCCCGCGCGCACCGGCTGGACCATTGCCCACGGCCCGCCACCACGGTACGCCGCCTGGCGCACAGCGCCTGGTTGAGCCTGTCGTAGATGACAAACACATCGCTGTCGTCCGGCGGTGCGAGCAGGGTCAGGTCCGTCATGTTCTTGATCGAATCGGGCCACCCACGCGCCTGGTTGCGCGGTGGCGAAGGACGAATGATCAAGCCGTCGCTGCGGCGCACCCAAGCCATGTCCCGCTGCTGCGCATCGATTTTCCAACAGACCGAAACGAAGGGTGCCGGCTGCCAATTCACGGTCTCGAAGGTGTCTGCGCTGCCGGCGGACGGCACAAAGGAGTAGGCATCGCCCAACACTTGCGACCAATCGCCCAACGTCTCGCCGGCACTGAAGACCGATTCCAGCGACGCATCCAGGTCCCGAGTGATGGAGCTGAGCAGCAATTGCCCGTCATGAATCACGTACACCAGCACATCGTCGCTTCGATCCTGACGGGTGATGTGCTGGACAACATGGATCACTCCCTGCGCGTCCGCCTCGACGCTCTTGATGACGGCTTTTTGCTGATCGATGCTGCGCAGCCAATAGCGATGGCTCAGCACGCCGGTGACCGCATCGGTTTGCCAGATGATCAGGTTCTGAGGGTCATGGAAATAGCCGCTGTCGCCTGCCACTGCCCCCAGCACCGCATCCTCGGCGCCCGGCAGTTCATCACGAATGAACAGGAAACGGTCGTTCCTGGCATCGTACCAGGCCGTGACATGGCGGGGCTCGTCGGCTTTCTCGAAGGGAATCAGATAACGATGGACCGGCGTATACGGCATCACCAGGCGGTGCTGCCTGGCCAGGCTCTTGAAATGCTCCTGCAAGGCCTGTCGGTCCATGCCCGGGGGCACGTCCTGTTCGATCACGGCGAGTTGGCCCGCCTCGACCTTGAACACCTGCTCATCGGCGATCCGTATCAGCACGTCATGGCGACCCGTTCCCGTGAACGCGACCGTGACGTCGCCGATGGACAGTTTCCCGTAACGCTCCAGATGCAGGTCGCTTTCCTGGGCCCACGGGGCGTCCAACACCCAACTGGCGTTCAACGGCCGCGTCGCCTCCAGGGTCAGGCTCACGCCGGGATTGAGCGCCAAGGCGCATCGCTTGCCGGCACCCTGGATCTCGTAGGAGATCTTGCCATGCCAGGCTGGCGGCAGGACGGGCACCACCAATGAGCGATCGCTGCCATCGAGCACCACCTTGATCACGCTCGGGCGATAGTCCGGGACCAGGCGATAAAGAATGTAATCGCTGGGGAAGGAATAGAACGAAAACAGGAACAGCCATCCACCGTCGGCTTTCCTTTTCTCCAGGCGCCGCGCGGTATCGAAACCGGTGTCGTGGCGCAGGCCAGCGAAGGGCAACGCCTTGTACTCATAGCGGTAGCAGGTTTGCGGCGCACAGGGCAGGACAATGACCGAGCCTGCGGGAGGGTTGAATCTGACGCGCCCCGGCAGGTTGAGCTCTCGGCGGATATTGATCGCCCGCTCGTAATCGTCGTCGAAGGTCGGCACGCCGAAATGATCGCGCAGCGGATACAACCTGGGGCTGTCCAGCATCAGTTCGGCCCGCGCCAGGTCCAGCGTGTGAACGATCAGCGACGGGCGCGGCAGCCACGCGCCCTGGGTGGCATCGGACCGATAGGCCTGGAGATGAGCGTTTGCCACTTCATCGAAAAACAGCCCGACCTGCTTGGCCTCCTCGGCGATGCCGGCGAACCCTTGGGCCAGCGCCGCCACTCCCACCGCCAAGCCGCCCAGCATCACCGCAGCGCCGCCCAACAAGGCTCCGGCGGTGGTGGCGCCGGCGGCATAAGCACCGATCGACAGCACCAGGCTGGCCGAGTCGAACGCCAGCTGGGTGCCGAACTGGGCTCGCCCGACGTCGTTCTGCGCGGTGGATAACTGATAAATGTCGAAGCCGACGTTGGCCAGTTGCAGCAGTCCCCCCGTCGCCTCGCCAACGCTGCTGCCCACGGCCGCCTTGACCACCGGCGCGACAGTGCGGGCGATCAGCTTCTCCTGGGCCAGTGCCTGCCGGACAAGCCCCACCAGACCCGCGATATCCACGACGTTGCCATGGACCAATTGCGCGTAATTGACATAGGCATGCAAGCGGACCGCCAGGGTCAGCGGCCGGTCAGGTCCTTCCCGCCCCCGCAACGCGTTCATCAGCGCTTGTATGGCGAAGCCGGCATTCAAGGTGTGGACACTGCCCACCTCGGTGGGATCGCCCGCCAGTGAAGGCCTGTTGGCGAGGACGGAAAAACGTTCCGAGAGGTAGTTCTTGATCTGCAAGAACCGATGGTCATCGGTGACGATCCGTACCAACGCCTCAGTTTTTTGCGGATCGATCAGGTTCATCCGGTAGGTGCCGTTCGGCATGACCTCCAGGGTGTCGAACAACGGCACCAGGTGCGGCGCCAGCTGATTCGCTTGCTGAAGACGAGTCGTCGCCTGCTCGATCTGCTGGCTCCACCAATGGCCATCCAGCGCCAGCAGAGAGTTGCCCAAGCGAGGATTGCTCTGCAGCGACTGCCCCCGGGCATTGGCCAAGCGCTGCCTGAGGGGACGTTGCGGCTTGCCGGACAAGGCGCCCGGTTGCAGCAGTTGCTCCACCGTGAAACCGTCGGACAGTCGCAAGGTCGAGACCTTTTCGCTGTGCAGATCGATCAGATCGAATTCCGGTCGGGCTTCAGAGCCATAGGCCGCGTAATGACGGGCCATGCCCTCTTTCTGGAAAAACTGTTCCAGGCCACGCTGGAAGGTATCGGCCTGGTCGAATTTGCACAGCCCGAAGTTGGGGTCGAAAAAATGATAGCTGGCGCGTTCCGCACTGACGGTCTTGGCCACCAGCATCGAATGATTGTCGGAGTTGAGCATCAGCGTCCGAGCGCCGGCATGTTTCTCCAGTGCAGCCGTGACCTGATCGAGGTTTGCCTGCCCCAGCGACGTGCCGACGTCACCGATCGCGACGTCCCGCAGGGCTTCCAGCGCCTGTAGAAAGCCCTGGGAATCGTCCTGCCCCGGTTCGAGCACCGCCAGGAAGAAACGCTCGCGCAACTGTCCCGAGGCGGAATCCCCCCGGGCCAGCGCCGCGCTCATCACCAGCGCCAGGGGATAGCAACGCCCCCCAATCGTCTCGCCGTCGTGATCGAGCAGCAAATCCTGGGGGACCATCTGCACGCCGTTGTGCCCGAACCCATCGAGCACCTGCCCGGACCGTTCGACAACCTGGAGACGGTGCT
The DNA here is from genome assembly GCF_057809015.1 of Pseudomonas sp. FG6. Taxonomy (NCBI): domain Bacteria; kingdom Pseudomonadati; phylum Pseudomonadota; class Gammaproteobacteria; order Pseudomonadales; family Pseudomonadaceae; genus Pseudomonas; species Pseudomonas sp. FG6. Next base: position 80,061 of record NZ_JBMDJD010000012.1, on the reverse strand, counting down.
CAAGGGTGGCGACTTTCTGGATCCGCGCGACATGACGCCCCCACTCAAACAAGGTCTGCGCCTGCTTGAAGGCGGCTTTTTTCAGTTCCAGTGCGCTGTCGGAAGGCTTCGACACATAAGCCGGATCGCTTCCCAGGCCGCGCATGAACCCGGCGGCCTTGCGCTTGTACAACTGACGCTCGATGACTGCGTAGCGTCCGGAAACGCCTTGCTCGGCAACGCCATTGGCCAGGTTCTCCAGCTCACCGGTGGCCCCGTTGAAATGCCGGTTATCCAGGGAGTCCATTCCCAACAACAAGCCCAGCGAGAGCCTTTGCAAAGGACTCGCTTCGATGAAACGCAGGGAACCGTCTGCGATGTTGGCCAGCACTTCATCGATTCCCAGGTTGGGCACTTCACCGTCGCTCAGGAACACCGGGACCAAGGCATCGGCCGCCTGGCGCTTGATCAACTGGCGATCGTCGAAACTCAGCGGCAGGGGCTGCTCAAAGCGGATCTCTCCATCATGCCCCTGCCTCATCGCCTCGATGAACGGCTCGCCAAGCCCATCGGCCAGACGCTCCAGCACATCGGTCAGCAGCACCGCTCGCCCTTCGATCAGCGGCCAACCCTGCTGGAACTCGATGGTCGAATGCTTGAGCAACTGCGCCATGTCACCGCCGTAGCGCGTGCTGTACTGCCCCTCGCGCCAGCGCGCCTGCTCGTTGCCGAGCCATTTATCCGGATTGCTCTCGTTCTCTTTCCAGGAGTGATCCTGCTCTTCTTCGGTGGCACCGTTCACCGTCCGATGGGGTGCGATGGCCGCTTCTTTGCGCAGGGTTTCGGCAATGGCCGCGCTCAAATGCGCCTTCGCGTAGTCGGCCATGCCATCGCGCATGGCGCCCGGGCCCGTCAGGTAGATGGTGCCCTCGCTTTCGAAGCGGATGCCGTCGCCGAAGTGGGTGGCAATGGCCGAGACCAGCGCGATCGCCCGGGGCACTTCCTCCATCGGCAGTTGAGCCAGTGGTCCATTGGATCTTTCGTACACCTCCTCCACCAGGCTCAACATGCCGCCCACATCGCTCAAGGCAACGTCGCGCTGGGCGGCCAACCGGGTCGAGGCGTCAATCAGCGCGTAATTGACACGGAACCGGTCGATTACGCTTTTGACCGTCTCACTGCCTGGATGAGCCATCAGGAACGCATTGGATAACGATTGCTCCATCGCCACGGCCCGTAGCGCGAAAGGCCGGGAAAGCCGATCCGCCGGCAGCGCGAAGACCTCGTGCAGGCTTGGCCGGCTCTTCGCGAACGCCTCCAGTGCCGACAGATGCTCGGCGGGAACATGCACCCGATAACGGGAGGAGGCCTGGCGACCTGGCATCCATTCCGGGTTCTCGTTCAACAGCAATTGCAGGGTGCCGAGGCGGGCATCCCGGTCGAAACCGCTGATATCCACGGTGCCCAGGGTTTGCGCCAGCGGCGGCAGGTGATCGATATCGGTATAACCGCCACCTTCGGTATACAGCGCTTCCATTCGCACGACATCGGAGCCTGCCGCCATGTTGCCGCGCAAACGCATCTCCCGCTCATAGACATCCGGCAACTGCAACTTCACTTCACCGGCTGCGATATCGCGCAAGTTGAAGCCGCTCATGCCCAAGACACTGCGACGGTTATGTTCAAGCAGTTTGCGCAGTACTTGCGCATCCTGAGCATAAGCGCGGGACAATAAATCTATCCGGGCCTCGTCGGCGGTTCCTCCATTCGCCACTGCCGCATTGATATGCGCATACATCTGTTGTTTCAGAACAATGGCCCGTTCGTTATAAAGAGCGCCCAACTCCACTTCCGAAACAGTTTCATCGACCCCGCTCAAAAAGGCGTCGGCCTTGGCGGCCTCGACAATGACTTTATTGGTTTGCCACGCCAATAGTGCGTCGCTGTCGTACCAAAGATTCAAGGTATAACCCTGCGCAGCCAACACCGTTCGCCATACATTGAGGTAATCGCGCTGAATGTCGCCAAGCCCGCCGCCGAGCCAGATGAAGTGCTGCGTCCTGGGGACTTCCGTTGGCATTTTCTTCATCTGTTCGGCGCTGAATTGCAGACGCGCCTCATGACGTTCGACCTGGTCGTATATTCGCGGCAAGTCTGCCGTAGCCTGGGCCGTGCCGGACCTGCCTGTGCCCTGGCTGCGCTTGACCCTGCGGCTGCCCAGGATCTGCGCAAGCGTGCGCTTGAGGAGTCCCAGTGGCTCCAGCAGCCGGTGGGGATCCGGCATGCCGATACAAGCAAAGTAATAACGCATGACCGCGTCGTATTGTTCACTGTTCCGATAGGGCAACAGTGCACGTTCGAGGTCGGTCAGTTTGAATAGGCTGATAAAGTCGACCGCACTGTCGCGAACCTGCGGGTTTGCATCCTGCATAAAACACTCCTTGACCTGTTCAAACAAGAAAGAACAGGCATATAAAAACATCGCCACCAGGGCGCACCCCGGCGACGAATCTTTCAATTAATATCTTGCAACCTAGCGACATCCAAAGTAATACCAAATACTGATGAGTGCCTACCGACAACTGATCAGGCTCGCAAACTAACGCTTAAAAACTAACAATTCAAACAGGAAGGCTTTCAATGCATTTCAAAGCAGGAACAAACTTAAATCACTTCTTTATCTATACGCGCGACAAATAAAAATAGAATACCCCGATATTTACGCGAAGCACCGTGGCGAGGGAGCTTGCTCCCGCTCGGCTGCGCAGCAGTCGTCAGACACTGCCAGTCGTTTCCTGATGCAATCTGCTGAATGGCTTTGGGGCTGCTGCGCAGCCCAGCGGGAGCAAGCTCCCTCGCCACGGTTTTCAAGTGAACTGTCAGGCAGGCTTGAACCCATACCAACGCGGTGTGTACACCCACTCCCCTCCTTCGGCACGCGGGAACACGCAGGTCGTGGAGGAGCCGATCAACACCATGGTGCGCATGTCCACCTGCTCCGGGGTCAATTGCCCCAGCGTGGTCACGCGCAGGGTCTGGCCCGGGCGACCGATGTCTCGTCCCAACACCACCGGCGTCTGCGGGGTGCGATGCTGGGCGACGATCTCCAGGGCGCGTCCCAACTGCCAGGGCCGGGAACGGGAGATCGGGTTATAGAAGGCCAGGGCCAGGTCCGCTTCAGCCGCCAGGTCCAGGCGCTTTTCGATGATCGTCCACGGCTTGAGGTTGTCCGACAGCGACATCACGCAGAAGTCATGCCCCAGCGGCGCACCGGCCTGGGCGGCGGTGGCCAGGGAGGCCGAGACGCCCGGCAGGATCTGCAGGTCGACGTTGTGCCAGCGGGCATTCGTCGACTCGTGCAGCGCTTCGAGCACGGCGGCAGCCATGGCGAACACGCCCGGGTCGCCGGACGAGACCACCACCACCGAACGCCCTTGGGCCGCCAGTTCGAAGGCGTGTCGGGCGCGCTGCATTTCTTCGCGGTTGTCGGTGCAGTGCTGCACCTGATCGGCCCGGAACGGCCCCGCCATGCGCACGTAGGTTTCGTAACCCAGCACATCGGTGGCGCGGTCGAGTTCGGCACGCACCGCCGGGACCATCAAGTCCGCCGCCCCCGGGCCAAGGCCGATCACGGCCAGGCGACCACGCGGGTGGCCGATCCGCTGGGGATCGAGGGGCTGTTCGGCCACGGCGATGGCATGCTCACCCGCCGCGCGAATCGACGCCGATTGGCCGACGGCTTCCTCCAGCCACTGGACAACTTCACCGTGGGCCGTGATGAAGCGCAGCGGCACGTTCAGGGCCGACGCGGCCTCCTGCAATTCGGGCCGGGCCATGTCGCTGTCGGCCGCCAACACGCAGGCCAGCGATTGCGTCGCCAGGCCCGCTTCACGCAAGGTTTCGCCAACGTTCGGTGACGCCCCAGGGGCCAAGGCCACCACCAGGTTGCGCGGGTAAATACGCAGCTCATCCACCGTCGGCGTACCGGCGGCGCTGTCGATGCGAATCGCCAGGCGCGCCTGCTCATCCTGGGGTAACTGCGCCTGCTCCAACCACGGGGCGACACCTTCGACGCGCACCGACTCACCGGCCAACAGATCGGAGACAAAGCGCTTGCCCTGCTCCAGGTCACCGAGGTGGTAACCGCTCGGCGGGTTGAGCAGGCAAGTGCCGAAACGCAGTTCACCGCTGGTGGTGATCGCCGGGGCGACGTGCAGCGCAGCCGCGATGTCGCGGGCCATGATATTCACCCCGCCCAGGCCACCCAACAGCGGCACCACGGCGCTGCCATCCTCGGCCACCGCCAGCACCGGCGGCTCGGCACCTTTTTCCAGCAGCAGCGGCGCCAGGGTGCGAATGACGATGCCGGCCGCGCACAGGGCGATGATCGGCGTGTCCTGCTGATAGAGTTCGCGCAGCGTCGCGCCGAACTCGACGTATTGGCGATCCGCGCCTTCGACCCGTCCGGCCAGGCCGTGGATCAGGGCATCGGGGTAACGCTGCTGGATCCGTCGGGCCGTGGCGAGGCTGCCGGGACCGAGGACGACGATTGCCGCGGCCTTCGACGTCATCCCTGCCACCGTTCGCCCGGCACGATGATCAGCGAGAAGTACGGCGAGGACATCGGCTCGACTTCATCCAGCGGCACGATTTTCTGATTGGCCATGGTCGCGCGCTCGACGTACAGCGCCCGCCCGTCCATGCCCAGCTCCTGAAGCACCTGGCGGACCTTGGGGAAATTGCGCCCCAGCTTCATGATCACCGCGGCGTCGGCATCGGCCAGGCGTCGCTTGAGTTCGTCATGGGGCAGGACACCCGAGAGCACCGACAGGCTCTGGTTGCGATAAACCAGCGGCGCACCGAGCACCGAGGCGCCACCGAGCATCGAGCACACACCGGGAATCACTTCGGCGTCATACCGCTCGGCGAGGCGATCGTGCAGGTACATGTAGGAGCCGTAAAAGAACGGATCACCTTCGCAGATCACCGCGACGTCGCGACCGGCGTCCAGGTGCTCGGCCAACTGTTCGGCGGCGGTGTCGTAGAAGTCAGCGATCACCTGTTCATAGGACAAAGGCGCCGGCAAGGCTTCGGTGGTGACCGGGTAGACCAGCGGCAGCAAGGTCTGGGCCTCCTGCAAATGCGCCTCGATGATGCCGAAGGCGTTGCCCTTCTTGCCCTTGGCGACGAAGTACGCCACCACCGGCGATTCACGCAGCAGGCGCAGGGCCTTGACCGTGATCAGTTCCGGGTCACCGGGGCCTACGCCGAGGCCGATCAGACGTCCAGGTTGCTGCATCATTCAATCTCCGTAGCGAGGGCGTTGACCGCCGCGGCAGCCATGGCGCTACCGCCCAGCCGACCTTGCATGATCACGAACGGCACGCCGCGGCTGTTGGCCGCCAGCATCGCCTTGGATTCGGCGGCGCCGACAAAACCCACCGGGAACCCCAGGATCAGGGCCGGCTTCGGTGCGCCGGCATCGAGCATTTCCAGCAGGTAGAACAGCGCGGTCGGCGCATTGCCGATGACCACGACGCTGCCTTCCAGATACGGACGCCACAGCTCCAGGGCGACCGCCGAACGGGTGTTGCCCAGCTCACGGGCCAACTCGGGCACGCACTCGTCGCGCAAGGTGCAGATCACCGGGTTGTTGGCCGGCAGGCGAGCACGGGTCACGCCCTCGGAAACCATCCGCGCATCGCACAGGATCGGCGCCCCCGCAGCCAGCGCCTGGCGCCCCGCCGTGCCCGCGCCTTCGGAAAACTGCAGGCCATCGACGGCCTCGACCATGCCGCAGGCGTGGATCACCCGCACCGCGAGTTTTTCCAGGTCGGCCGGAATGCGCGCCAGGTTGGCTTCGGCGCGGATGATCGCGAAGGAGTTGCGATAGATCTCCTGACCGTCGCGGATGTAATCAAGCATCAAGGGAGCTCCGGGGGCGAGCGTCGAGCCAGTGGCCGAACGCTTCAATAGTCAGATGGTGTGCCTGCAACGCGCCGAAACCCGGCTGCGTGGCGTCGCGCACATACAGGTCGTAACGACCGGGGGCGACCGCCAGCAACGTGGCGGGCGCGACATGGGCCGCCGCGCAGGAACGCGGGCAGCCCGACAGATGAACCTTCAAGGTACGACCCTGGCGTTGCAGCAGGTCGGCCAGTCGGCGGGCATCGGCCTTGGTGTCGGCCAGCGCCCTGCCACAACCGTCGGAACCGGTGCAGGCAATGAGCTGCGCCAGAGGCTGAGCAGCCGAACCGAGCAATCCCAGCGCTTCGAGTCGCGCCAGCACGTCGTCGGCATCCTCGCGACGGACATTGGGCAACAGCAGGCTTTGCCATGGGGTCAGGCGAAAGCTCGCATCACCCTTCTCCCGCGCCAGCTGCGCGACGCCCCGCAACATGGCCGCGTCGAGCCGGCCCAGGGGCGCCACGGCCCCCACGTAGACCCGGTCATCGTGCTGGGGATGGATGCCGATGTGCAGCCCATCGATGGACGCCGCTCGTCGCCACTCGGTGCAGGGTTGCAACGGTACGCGGCGGGCCAGTTGGGCGATGAAATCCTGACGGGGGACTTCGTCCAGCAAGTGCCGCATCCGCGTCTGGTCCGGACGGGCCAGGTCGAGGAACAGCGTCAGCACGGCTGTCACCAACCCGTGCCCCTCGTCCAACGGCACCACGCCCGCCGGCTCATCGAGCGGCGAACCGGCCAACCCGAAGGCCCACCCGGGCTCGCCGTCACGGACAACAGCCGACAACCACAGGTCATGATGGTGTTCGAGCATCGCCAGGCGCTCGCCACCGTCCAACTGCACGGCGAACTTGGCCGACAGCTCATGGAAGCGTTCATGGGTTTGCAGGGTGTCGAGGATCTGCCCGGCCAACGGACGGGTGTCGAACAGCCTCTGCTGGTCAATCCCGGCCGACGGGCTGAGCATCAGGTTGCGCACGTCATCGCCGTCCGGTTTACGCGGGCCGAGCCCTGCCGCCAGCAATTGCTCGATCAGCGCATCCTCGTCCGGGCCGATCCCACGAATTTGCAGGTTGGCGCGGTTGGTCGCTTCGATCACCCCGCCAGCAAACCGCTCGGCCGCCGACGCCACGGCATCCGCCTGATCGGCCAGGATGGCACCGCCGTCGAGCTTAATCCGGCAGATCCCCCCGTCCAGCGCCTGGACAATACGCATGAGCCCGGGGCAACCGGTGGGACGGATGACGCAAGAGGATGGACGTTCGTTCAAGGGCAGACCGCCAAAATTAGGACACGCCAAACGGCGAAGGATGGCCATTATGCCTGCTTTGCCTGGGGTCATGAAAAGCTTGCCGGTCGGATTGTCTGGAGAGTGATATTGACCGTGCCACCGCTATCGCGAGCAGGGCTTGCTCCCACAGGTTCTCCTGGCGGATACAAAACCTGGAGCAATCCGAATGTGGAAGCGAACCTGCTCGCGATAGTGGCCTGTCTGAACCTCCGGGGCACGGTATGATGGCGACCCGACGATCCAACACATTCATTCGAGGAACAAAGATGACCCCCTGGCTGACCATAGTGGGCATCGGCGAAGACGGCTTCAAGGGCCTGGGCCGGACGGCTCGGCACGCCTTGCTGCGGGCGACGCGCATCGTGGGCAGCGACCGGCAACTGGCGCTCTTGCCCAAATGCATCGCCGGCCAGCGAGAACTGTGGCCCAGCCCGTTCGCCCTCGAACCGCTGCTGGCACGCAAGGGCGAGCCTGTGTGCGTACTGGCCAGCGGCGATCCGATGTTCTACGGCGTAGGCGCCAGCCTGGCGAAACAGTTGCCGGGCGAGCAGATGCAAGTCATCCCTGCGCCCTCCTCCTGCTCGCTGGCCGCTGCACGCCTGGGCTGGCCGCTGCAGGACGTGGTCACGCTGTCACTGGTGGCACGCCCCCTGGCGGCGCTCAACGCCCACTTATCCACAGGCGTCCGGCTGTTGCTGCTGAGCAATGACCGTCACAGCCCCACCGCCGTCGCAGCGCTATTGCGCGAGCGCGGGTTCGGCCCCAGTCCCATGAGCGTACTGGAACACTTGGGCGGCGAGGCAGAACGGCGGATCGACAGCAGCGCGCAACAATGGTCCGATCCGCCCCTCGCCGACCTGAACCTGATCGCCATCGAATGCCGCGCCGACGCTTCAACGCAGCAACTGTCGCGCCTGGCCGGGTTGCCCGACCACGCATTCGAACATGACGGCCAGATAACCAAGCGCGACGTGCGCGCCATCACCCTCGCCCGCCTCGCCCCAACCCCCGGCGAGCTGCTCTGGGATGTCGGCGCCGGCAGCGGCTCCATCGGCATCGAATGGATGCGCACCCATCCCAGTTGTCGGGCCCTGGCCATTGAAGCCGACGAAGGCCGCCAAAGCTTGATCGAACGCAACCGCGACACCCTCGGCGTGCCCGGCCTGCAACTGATTCGCGGCAGCGCCCCGCTGGCGCTGGAGGGCCTGGAGCGGCCAGACGCGGTATTCATCGGCGGCGGCGTCACCCGCGAAGGCGTGCTCGACGCCTGCTGGGCCCAACTCAAACCCGGCGGTCGGCTGGTCGCCAATGCCGTGACCCTGCAAAGCGAAATGACCCTGATGCACTGGCGCGAACGTCACGGCGGTGAACTGACCCGCATCCACATCGCCCAGGCCCAGCCCTTGGGCGAGTTCGACACTTGGCGCCAGGCCCTGCCAATTACCTTGCTCGACCTGGTCAAACCGCTCGATGCGTGACGAAACCGCCGAACAACCCGCCCCCTTGCGCAGCGGCCTGACCACCGGCAGTTGCGCCACGGCTACCAGCCTGGCGGCGGCTCGATTACTGCTGCGCGGCACCGAAGCCGATGCCGTGGAAATCGTACTGCCCAAGGGCAAGCAGGTGCAGATGCGCCTGGAGTTCTGTCGGCTGACCGAACAAGGCGCCGAAGCCGGAACGATCAAGGACGCCGGCGATGATCCGGACGTGACCCACGGCGCCCTGTTGTTTTCCCAGGTGCGCTTGATCGCCGAGCCCGGTGTACGTTTCGTCGCTGGTCGCGGCGTCGGCACGGTGACACGTCCGGGATTGGTGCTGGCCGTCGGCGAACCGGCGATCAACCCGGTGCCGCGCCAGATGATCAACGACCACTTGGCCCGCCTGGCCGAGGAGTGCGCTTATACCGGTGGTTTCGAAGTCACGGTCAACGTCGAAGACGGCGAAGCCCTGGCGCTGAAAACCATGAACCCGCGGCTGGGCATCCTCGGCGGCCTGTCGATCCTCGGCACCAGCGGCATCGTCCGGCCGTTCTCCTGCGCGGCCTACATCGCCTCGATCCACCAGGGCATCGACGTGGCAAAAACCAACGGCTACCTGCACATCGCCGCGTGCACCGGCAACGCCAGCGAAGACACCATGCGCCGGGTCTACAACCTGCCGGAAATCGCCCTGATCGAAATGGGCGACTTCGTTGGCGCGGTGCTCAAGCACCTGCGCAAGGTGCCGGTGGAAAAACTCAGCCTCTGCGGCGGCTTTGGCAAGATCAGCAAACTCGCCGCCGGCCATATGGACCTGCACAGTCGACATTCGAGCATCGACCTGCCGCAACTGGCCCAATGGGCGGCTGCTATCGGTGCCGATCAAGCGTTGCAGGATGACATCCGCAACGCCAACACCAGCCAGCAAGCCCTGTCCATGGCCAGCGCCGCCGGCATCGCCCTCGGCGACGCGGTGTGCGCACACGCCCTGGCCTTTGCTCGTAGCATCGTACCAACCCAGGTCCAGGTCGAAGTCTTCGCCATCGACCGCCAGGGCGGAATCGTCGGCCACGCCGAAGCCTTGCCATGAAGAGCCTTGAAATGAAACGCATCCTGCTACTTGGTGGCACCACCGAAGCCCTGGCCATCGCCCGCACGCTCGGGCCACAGCACATCTACAGCCTGGCCGGCATCGGTCGCGTCCCCACCGACCTGACCTGCCAGGTGCGCGTCGGCGGCTACGGCGGCGCCGAGGGATTGGCACAATTCATCCGCGAGCAAGGCATCGACCTGCTGCTGGACGCGACCCACCCCTACGCCGCGCAAATCAGCCACAACGCCGCCCACGCCGCCCGTGCCTGCGGCATTCCCTGCTGGGCCCTGCGCCGTCCGGCATGGCAACCCCAGGCCGGCGATGACTGGCGCGAAGTGGCCGATTGGCCCGACCTGATCCAAGCCCTGAAACCCTTCCACCGCCCCTTGTTCACCCTCGGTCGCGAACCACTGCAACACCTGCACGAAATCCCGCCAGAGCAATTCTGGACCCTGCGTGCCCTGGACGTTTACCCCGGTAATGAGCGATGCGAAGTGATTGGGGCCCGTGGGCCGTTTCACCTTAAGGGCGAGCGCGAACTGTTCGAACGGCGGCGGATTGATGTGCTGGTCAGCAAGAACAGCGGCAGTACGGCGACTGAGCCAAAGCTGGACGTGGCGCGGGAGCGGGGGGTGCCGGTGTTGGTGTTGAAGCGTCCGGTGCTGACGGGGGTGGATCGGGAGTTTGGGACGGTGGATGAGGTGTTGCAGGGGCTGCGGCAGTTGATCTGACAGAAAACTGCACCGTCCTACAAGCCTGTTCTGTCAGAACTACGTCAGCAGGCTACATCACCTTGCGTCGCTGCCTACAACTACGCCAGAATCCGCCGGCTTGTGCGCCTTGGAGGCCCTCGGTAACTTGATTCCCGTCACTGCCCTTCAGTGATCGGGTTTAGTCGCCCGAGGTTTTCAGCGGGTTCACAAGCTTCGTCAGTCAGGTATTTCATCCCTGCACTTGATGGTGGTTGTGCGCAGGGCGCCTTCGGGCGCGCCGGTAATGCTGGACTCCCCGGTCGACTAACCTGCGTACAGCCGCCACCCTTCGTTTAGTCGCGAAACCGTTGCGGCTCCATAACATGGAGTTTCCAGCAATGTTCAAAAACACGCCGAATCCCCCTACCTCAGACGATCACGTATCCCGCAGCCAGTCGGCCAATACCAAAAAACTCGACGACGCGGCTACCCGCGCCTTGGACTATTACCTCAAACCGTCAGCCGACAAAGAACCATCCGACAGGCTAGATACGATTTTCGTCATCGCACCTAACATCGACGCCGAATGCCTGCTCGCCAACCTCAGCGAAACCCTGGCGTCGGCCAACGCGATGGTCAGCGACCTGGCATTCGATCTGGAGGGCTCGCGACGACATATCGCGCAAGGAGTCCAGCAGATGATTGAGCTGGGCCAATTGTTGGCGAATCGGGCACTGGATGTGGTCGACCCGAGATAAGCGACAGGACGTTGGGTTTGATCAAAATCGATTGGTCAAACCCACCTCTGTGGCGAGGGGATTTATCCCCGCTGGACTGCGAAGCAGTCCCAAAACATAAGCTCATAGTTTTGTCTGGCGGACTGCATTCACTGCTCTTGGGGCTGCTGCGCAGCCCAGCGGGGATAAATCCCCTCGCCACAATGAGTGCTCAATCATTAGTTTTTCAAAGGTAATGCTATGCCTTTCACACGAAGCTATAAGCACACGATCATCGAACGCGTCAGGTGTGATCCTGAATTCGCCAAAATCCTGCTGGATGAAGCAGTCACTCTGCTTTTGAACGGAGAGCAGGAGACGGCGAGAATGATCCTTCGCAATCTCTTCAATGCCATCTGAGCCCTGTGGCGAGGGAGCTTGCTCCCTCGCCACAAAGATCTCACGTGCCCTTCAGATCGAGGATGACATCCCCACAGCCATGTTCGAAAAACTCCGGCGCTTCGACTCAGGCTGGTTGCCTGTTTCGAAGAACATGAAGGTGATGGAATACTGGGCGCCCACTTGAAGATCTGTTGCTACTGTTAACACCAGCCCTGCGACCCTACACCGCACGTGGCCTTTTTACTTCTCACCCCCGATCAGGCTAAATACCGCCACCTGATCGCCCATCAAGCGGATTGCCCCATGTCCCGACAACGGCTTGCATTTGCCTGGATCGCCTGCTTCGCAGTGCTGTTCAACATGCTTGCCATGCCGCTTTCCGGCAGCGCTGACGCGATGGCGAAAGCACCGGCCGAGCAAATGCTGTGGGGCAGTTTCTGTTCCTCCAGCGGCATGAAAATGGTCGCGGTGTCCCTGGGCAAGTTCGAACAGGACACACAGCAGAAAGACAATCACTCGACGATGCAGCATTGCTGGTGCTGCTCAGGCTCCGCGCCGCTGGTGGCGATCGCCGGGCATGTCCCGCAGTTGTATCTGGATGCACAGCTGGCCCATCGCGGGGCCGTCCATTCGAAGCTCGACAGCCCCACGCCACGCCAGCAATGGCCCAGTCTCAACCCCCGAGCCTCACCTCTGGCCTGATTCTTCCCGCATGAACTGCACCCTGAATCGTTCCGGAGAATTGCCATGTTGAACAGACTTATCCTGCTGGCTGCCCTATTGCTTCCCGTCGGCTTCGCCCAAGCTCACCAGTACAAAGTGGGAGAGCTTGAGATCGCCCATCCGTGGTCCCAGGAGTTGCCGCCCAATGCACCAACCGTGGCTGCGTATTTCGTGATCCACAACAGCGGCACGACCGGCGACAAGCTGCTCAGCGTCGACTCGCCCATCGCCGGCAAGGCCGAGCTGCATGAGCATGTGATGCAAAACGACCTGATGAAAATGCAGCCGGTACCCGTCGTCGATATCGCCCCCGGTGCGACCGTCACCTTCGCGCCGATGGCCTATCACGTGATGCTGCTGGACCTGAAGGACCGCAGCCTGCTCAGCGACGGCAAACGCTTTTCCATGACGCTGCATTTCGAAAAAGCCGGGGATGTCACGGTTGATGTCGCGGTGCAGAAAAAAGCACCCGACGGCACCAAGACACACATGCACGCCCAGTAGACGTAGCCGCCCGTGCAACCTCGTCGCGCCAGTCTGTCCACGCACCGCCGTCAGCCCATGAGCCTGACCCGCGGCAGCTGGATCAGCCTGTTCGCCATGCTGATGATCTTTATCGGTCCGCTGATTTCTCAGTCGATGCCGATGGATCAGCGCATGTCTTCGTCCATGTCCATGGACATGTCGATGAACATGGACATGAGCATGGACATGACGGCGCACGAAGCGCCGGCAGCCGAGCACTGCCCGCCCCAGGGCGAGCACCATGCGTTGTGGGAAAAGTGCGGCTATTGCAGCCTGCTGTTCAATTGCCCCGCACTGCCCGGCGGTCACACGTTTGCCGTTTTCGACACACCTCACGCCAACACCTACACCAGCCCTTCCCCACGCCTGGGCCATGCCCGGCCAGCGTTCTTCCCGGGTGCCCGGACCCGCGCACCGCCCTTCGACGCGTAAGCCCGACACTTACTCACCCCGGTCGCATAAGACGGCTTCAGGCCGCCCGACCGTGTCGTCTACGTCTGTTCGATGGAATCATCATGTCCAGGTTTTCTGCTGGCATCGCGTTGGGCTCTGCCCAGGTTCGCTGCCCCCTGAACGAGCCACGGGTTCGTTTGCGCCAAACCATCGCCGCCCTGTGCGGCCTGCTGCTCACCCCACTCGTACTCGCCGATGAGCACGACCATCACGACAATCAGGTCGAAGAACTGAGCCCGACGGTCATCACCGCCATCGCCCCCAGCTCGCCCCTGACCGTCGTCACCAACCCCAAGGATCCGCGCCAACCGGTGCCGGCCAGTGACGGCGGCGACTACCTCAAGACCATTCCGGGCTTCGCCCTAGTGCGCAACGGCGGCACCAACGGCGACCCGGTGCTGCGCGGCATGTTCGGCTCGCGGCTGAACATCCTCACCAACGGCAGCATGCTGCTGGGTGCTTGCCCAGGCCGGATGGACGCACCGACGTCCTACATATCGCCGGAAACCTACGACAAGCTCACGGTGATCAAAGGCCCGCAAACCGTGCTCTGGGGCCCCGGCGCATCGGCCGGGACCGTGCTGTTCGAGCGCGAGCCGGAACAGTTCGGCGAACTCGGCACCCGGGTCAATGCCAGCGTGCTGGCCGGCTCCAACGGCCGTTTCGACAAAGTGGTGGATGCCGCCGCTGGCGGGCCGCTGGGTTATGTACGGGTGATCGGCAACACGGCGCATTCGGACGATTACCGCGATGGCAACAACGACACCGTGCCGTCGCGCTATGACAAATGGAATGGCGACGTCACCCTCGGCTGGACGCCGGACGCCGATACCCTGCTGGAGTTGACGGCCGGCAAGGGCGACGGTGAAGCACGCTACGCCGGGCGTGGCATGGACGGCTCGCAGTTCAAGCGCGAAAGCCTCGGGCTGCGTTTCGAGCGCTCGAACATCGGCGAGGTGCTGGACAAGATCGAGGCCCAGGTCTACTACAACTACGCCGACCACGTGATGGACAACTACACGCTGCGCACACCCTCCGGCACCGGGATGATGGCCGGGCCCATGGCCTCCAACGTCGACCGCCGCACCCTCGGCGCCCGTATCAAGGCCACCTGGCGCTGGGCCGATGTGCAACTGATCAGCGGCCTGGACGCCCAGACCAACGAACATCGCCAACGCAGCAGCATGGGCGTGGACACCTATAAGGAGCTGCCGTACACCAAGGACGCCGACTTCCATAATTACGGGGTGTTCGGCGAGTTGACCTGGTACGCCGCCGACCGCGACAGGGTAATCACCGGCGCCCGGCTCGACCGTGCCTCGGCCAAGGACTACCGCCAGAGCATCGGTTCCGGCATGTCGGCGCGCCCCAACCCCACCGCCGATGACACCCGTGCCGACACGCTGCCCAGCGGTTTCGTCCGCTACGAACACGACCTGGACGACAGCCCTACAACCCTCTATGCCGGCGTGGGCCACGCGCAACGCTTCCCGGACTACTGGGAACTGTTCTCGGCGAACGTCGGCCCCAGCGGTTCACTGAATGCCTTCGACGCGATCAAGCCGGAGAAAACCACCCAGCTCGACTTCGGCCTGCAGTACAAGACCGAAACCCTCGAAGCCTGGGCCTCGGGCTATGTCGGGCAGGTGCGCGACTACATTCTGTTCGACTACACCCCCGGGATGATGGGCACCACCTCCCGGGCCGAGAACATCGATGCGCGGATCATGGGTGGTGAATTGGGTGCCGCCTACAAGCTGAGCGAGCGCTGGAAAGCCGACGCCACCCTGGCCTACGCCTGGGGCAAGAACAGCAGCGACGGCAGCGCCCTGGCGCAAATGCCGCCGCTGGACGCACGCCTGGGCCTGACCTACAGCGAAGACCGCTGGAGCGCCGGCGCATTGTGGCGCGTGGTCGCGGCACAGAACCGGGTCGATGAAAACAAGGGCAACGTGGTCGGCAAGGACTACGGCAAGAGCTCGGGCTTCGGTGTGTTCTCCCTCAACGGCGCCTATCGCATCAACCAGCACTGGAAGGTCAGCAGCGGCGTCGACAACCTGTTCGGCAAAGCCTACGCCGAGCACTTGAACCTGGCCGGCAACGCCGGATTCGGCTACCCGGCGAACGACCCACAAGCCATCAACGAACCGGGGCGCACGCTCTGGACCAAGGTGGATATGAGTTTCTGACAACACTGACCAGCCCTGACACCCCACCCTGTGGCGAGGGAGCTTGCTCCCGCTGGACTGCGCAGCAGTCCCCAGCTTTTTGCGGTTGCTACGCAACCGAGCGGGAGCAAGCTCCCTCGCCACGGGACCGGTGTTTATCCATGCCTCATCTGTCGGTTGCCGCGCAACCGCAAAAAACATAACAACCCAATTTGCCCTGCGGAGCGCTTTTCAATGAGCCAACCGAAACCCAACTTCTACAACCTTGCCTGGCGCTGGCATTTTTATGCCGGGCTGTTCGTGGCGCCGTTCATGGTGATGCTGGCCCTGACCGGGATCATCTACCTGTTCAAGCCGCAACTCGATCCACTGATGTACGGCAGCCTGCTGAACGTACCGGCCGGCCATCACACCCTGGCGGCCGACGACCTGCTCAAGCAGGTCCGCCAGGCCTACCCCGAAGGCCAGGTCAAACAGTACCTGCCACCGGTCAACGCCGAGCGCAGTGCGCAATTCGTGGTGATCGACAAGGGCCGGGAACTGAATGTGTTCATCGATCCGTACCACGGTGATGTTCTCGGCGAGCAGGATGCGAAGAACAACCTGCAAGCCATGGCCCGGGCCATCCACGGTGAGCTGCTGATCGGCACCGTCGGTGACCGGCTGGTGGAAATGGCCGCAGGCTGGGGCGTGGTGCTGGTGGTCTCAGGCCTCTACCTGTGGTGGCCGCGCGGGCAATCGTCGGCCGGCGTGCTGTGGCCACGTTGGAATGCGCGCGGTCGGCTGTTCTGGCGTGACCTGCACGTGGTCGTTGGCTTCTGGGGCGCAGCGTTCCTGCTGGTGATGCTGCTCAGCGGCATGACCTGGACCGGTTTCTGGGGCAAGCAATACGCCAACCTCTGGAACCGCTTCCCGGCAGCGATGTGGAATGACGTGCCCAAGTCCGACGTCGAGGCCGGCAGCCTCAACAACGCCCATCGTCAGACGGTGCCGTGGGCCGTGGAAAATACGCCGATGCCGATGTCCGGCGACCATGCCGAGCACATGGGCCACGGCGGCATGCACGAAGGCCCCGCCGCCCCGACCATCAGCCTGCAAGCGGTGCAGGACATCGCCACTGAACGCCAGGTCACGCCCGGCTACAGCATCACCCTGCCGACCACTTCCAGCGGTGTGTTCACCATCGCCGTGTTCGCCGACGACCCGCGCAACGACGCCACCCTGCACGTGGACCAGTACACCGGCAAGGTCCTGGCCGATGTGCGCTGGGAGCACTACGGCGTCGTGGCCCGTGCCACCGAAACCGGGGTGATGCTGCACGAAGGCAAGATGTTCGGCCCGCTGAACCAGATCATCGTGCTGCTGATTTGCCTGATGATCCTGCTCAGTGCCGTGAGTGGCGTGGTGATCTGGTGGAAACGCCGGCCCCAGGGCAGGTTCGGCGTGCCGCCACTGCGCCACGACTTGCCGACATGGAAGACCGGCGTGTTCATCATGCTGGCCCTGGCGGTGGTGTTTCCGTTGGTGGGGCTTTCGCTGGTGGCGGTGTGGTTGTTGGACTGGCTCGTCGCCCGTTTCAATCGCCGGGCTGAGGCGGCTTCATCTTCAAGTTGAAGAAGCGCGTTAACGGACGGCGGCGCGAAACCTCTACAATCGCGCCCGCTTTCCAAACCACAAACACAATCCTTGTGGGAACCACAATTCCTGTGGGAGCGAGCCTGCTCGCGATAGCGGAGTGTCAGCCAGCTTAAATGCAACTGATCTACCGCTATCGCGAGCAGGCTCGCTCCCACAGGGGGGGCGGTAATCCTACGCTCCAATGTGGCGCACCTCTTCGCACCAGCCCCGGCAACGCGTTCACTCATGGTGCACCCACTCGCACGCCTCCCACGCCAACCCCGCATTTCCAAGCCTTCCTCCAACCGGGCACACCCCTTGCAAAAGCGCCTTCAGCGTTTGCATCTGCCCTCAAAAAAATTCAAAAGACCACGGAGATCGCACAATGAAGCGTCGTAGCTTGATCAAGGCTTTTACACTCTCGGCAAGCATTGCCGCGATGGGCATGGCCTGGACCGTCCAGGCCGCCGAGACCATCAAGGTCGGCATCCTGCATTCGCTGTCCGGCACCATGGCGATCTCCGAGACGTCCCTCAAGGACATGGCGCTGATGACCATTGATGAGATCAACGCCAAGGGTGGGGTCAACGGCAAGAAGCTTGAAGCGGTGGTCGTGGACCCGGCCTCGAACTGGCCGCTGTTCGCCGAAAAGGGCCGGCAGTTGCTGACCCAGGACAAGGTCGCCGTGGTGTTCGGCTGCTGGACGTCGGTGTCACGCAAATCGGTGCTGCCGGTATTCGAAGAACTCAATGGCCTGCTGTTCTACCCCGTGCAATACGAAGGCGAAGAGATGTCGCCGAACGTGTTCTACACCGGCGCGGCGCCGAACCAGCAGGCGATTCCGGCGGTGGAATACCTGATGAGCGAAGAAGGCGGCAGCGCCAAGCGTTACTTCCTGTTGGGCACCGACTACGTCTACCCGCGCACCACCAACAAGATCCTGCGTTCTTTCCTGCATTCCAAAGGGGTAGCGGACAAGGACATCGAAGAGGTCTACACCCCATTCGGCCACAGCGACTACCAGACCATCGTCGCCAACATCAAGAAGTTCTCGGCCGGCGGCAAGACGGCGGTCATCTCCACCGTGAACGGCGATTCCAACGTGCCGTTCTACAAGGAACTGGCGAACCAGGGCCTGAAAGCCACCGACGTACCGGTCGTGGCGTTCTCGGTGGGCGAAGAAGAACTGCGCGGCATCGACACCAAACCGCTGGTAGGCAACCTGGCGGCGTGGAACTACTTCGAATCCGTGGATAACCCGGCGAACAAGAAGTTCGTCGACTCCTGGAAGGCGTACGCCAAGGCCAAGAACCTGCCGGGTGCCGACAAAGCAGTGACCAACGACCCGATGGAGGCCACCTACGTCGGCATCCACATGTGGGCGCAAGCCGTCGAGAAAGCCAAGTCCACCGACGTCGACAAAGTCCGCGAAGCCCTGGCCGGCCAGACCTTCGCCGCACCGTCGGGCTACACCCTGACCATGGACAAGACCAACCATCACCTGCACAAGCCGGTGATGATCGGCGAGATCCAGGCCGACGGTCAGTTCAACGTGGTCTGGCAGACCGAAGGCCCGATCCGCGCGCAACCGTGGAGCCCCTTCATCGCCGGCAACGACAAGAAGCCTGACTATGCGGTGAAGAGCAACTGAGTTCGGGAACATGCCCCTAATCCTGTGGGAGCAAAGCTTGCTCGCGATAGCGAACCTCCAGACACACCGCTGTCGCGAGCAAGCTTTGCTCCCACAGGGTCCGTCGCAGTCTTACAGGACGTAGCCATGTCCCCTTATCGTTTGCTCGCTCTGCTTGCCTGTCTGCTGTTGCCGATAGGCGCCCACGCCGGCGACGCCGAAGACTTCGTCGCCGCCAACCCGACCCAGCAGGCCAAGCTCCTGGAAACCTGGGCCGCGCAGCCGGAGCCTGGGCGTGTCGAACTGATCAACGCCCTGCAACAGGGCCAGTTGAGCATTGACGGCCAGCCCAAGACCCTGCGCCTGAACAACCGCTTGCGCGGGCTGATCGAAACCGCCCTCGCCAGCCATCAACTGCTCGCCGTCGATGCCCGCGTACGCCTGGGCGCGGCGCAACAACTGCAAAAAAGCGCGCGCCCAGCCCAACTGGCGTTTCTCGATCGGCAACTGGCCGGCGAACAGGACGAAGACGTACACGCCGCCCTCAGCCTGGCCCTGGCGAACCTGCAACTGGTAGATGCCAATCCGAGCGTGCGCCTGGCCGCCGTCCGCCTGCTGGGGGAAACCGGCGATCCGCTGGCCCGCACCCGTCTCGAAGGCTTGCTCGAACCGGGCGTCGAAACCGATGCCGCCGTGCGCACCGCGGCTGAAACCAGTCTGGGCCAGGTCAAGCGCAAACTCTTGATCGGCGAGCTATTGGGTCAGGCCTTCAGCGGCATGTCCCTGGGCTCGATCCTGCTGCTCGCCGCCCTCGGCCTGGCCATCACCTTCGGCCTGCTGGGGGTGATCAACATGGCCCACGGCGAAATGCTCATGTTGGGTGCCTACTCCACCTACGTGGTGCAGCTGTTGTTCCAGCGTTTCGCGCCGAACGCCATCGAGTTCTACCCGCTGATTGCCCTGCCGGTGGCGTTTTTCATCACCGCCGCCATCGGCATGGCCCTGGAACGCACGGTGATCCGCCACCTCTACGGGCGCCCGCTGGAAACCCTGCTCGCCACCTGGGGCATCAGCCTGATGCTGATCCAACTGGTGCGCCTGGTGTTCGGCGCGCAGAACGTCGAAGTCGCCAACCCGGCCTGGCTCTCGGGCGGGATCCAGGTGCTACCGAACCTGGTGTTGCCGTACAACCGCATCGTGATCATCGCCTTCGCGCTGTTCGTGGTGGTGCTGACCTGGTTGCTGCTGAACAAGACGCGCCTGGGCCTGAACGTGCGTGCCGTGACCCAGAACCGCAACATGGCCGCCTGCTGCGGCGTACCCACCGGCCGCGTGGACATGCTCGCCTTCGGCCTCGGCTCGGGCATTGCCGGGCTCGGCGGCGTGGCCCTGAGCCAGATCGGCAACGTCGGCCCGGACCTGGGCCAGAGCTACATCATCGACTCGTTCCTGGTGGTCGTGCTCGGCGGCGTCGGCCAGTTGGCCGGTAGTGTGTTCGCCGCGTTCGGCCTGGGCATCGCCAACAAAATCCTCGAGCCGCAGATCGGTGCCGTGCTCGGCAAGATCCTGATCCTGGCGCTGATCATTCTGTTCATCCAGAAGCGTCCGCAAGGTCTCTTCGCGCTCAAAGGACGGGTAATCGACTGATGAACCAGCCCCTGATGCTCACGGCCACGCAAAAGGCCGGCCCCAAAGTCACCCTTGCCGTCGGCGCGGTGATCCTGGCAGTGCTGCTGAGCCTGCCGTTGCTGTCGCTGTTGGCGGCGGACAATCCGCTGCACGTCTCGGCGTATACCTTGACCCTGGTGGGCAAGATTCTCTGCTACGCCATCGTCGCCCTGGCGCTGGACCTGGTCTGGGGTTATGCCGGCTTGCTCTCTCTCGGCCACGGTTTGTTCTTCGCCCTGGGCGGCTACGCCATGGGCATGTACCTGATGCGCCAGGCCGCCGGCGATGGCTTGCCGGCGTTCATGACCTTCCTGTCGTGGACCGAGTTGCCCTGGTACTGGGCCGGCACCGACAGTTTCCTCTGGGCGATGTGCCTGGTGGTGCTGGCGCCGGGCTTGCTGGCGCTGGTGTTCGGCTTCTTCGCCTTCCGTTCGCGGATCAAGGGCGTGTATTTCTCGATCATGACCCAGGCCCTGACCTTCGCCGGGATGCTGCTGTTTTTCCGCAACGAAACCGGGTTTGGCGGCAACAACGGCTTCACCAATTTTCGTTCGATCCTGGGCTTTGGCATCACTGAGCCGGGCACCCGGGCGGTGCTGTTTTTTGCCACGGTGTTGTTGCTGGTGGCGAGCCTGTTCATCGGCTGGCGCCTGGCCCGCAGCAAGTTCGGTCGGGTACTGACCGCCCTGCGCGACGCGGAAAACCGCCTGATGTTCTGCGGCTACGATCCCCGCGGCTTCAAGCTGTTCGTCTGGGTGTTGAGCGCAGTGTTGTGCGGCCTGGCCGGGGCCTTGTACGTGCCGCAGGTGGGCATCATCAACCCCAGCGAAATGTCGCCGACCAACTCCATCGAGGCTGCCGTGTGGGTCGCCCTCGGCGGGCGCGGCACACTGATCGGACCGCTGCTGGGCGCCGGTGTCGTCAATGGCATGAAGAGCTGGTTCACCGTGGCGTTTCCTGAGTACTGGCTGTTTTTCCTTGGTGCGCTGTTCATCGTCGTGACCCTGTATCTGCCCAAGGGCGTGATCGGTCTGCTGAAGAAAAGAGGTGAGCAATGAGAATCACAGCGAGTGCCGAATTCATGCTCGAACCCGCTTTCTATCCGCCGGACCCCAACAAGGACGCCGGCAGCAGCCGCGACGCCATCGGCCTCGGCCAGGCGAGCGGCGAGGGCCTCAACACCCGCCACGGCACCATCCTGACCCTGGAAGACATCAGCGTCAGTTTCGACGGCTTCAAGGCCTTGAACGATTTGAACCTGTACATCGGCGTCGGCGAGTTGCGCTGCATCATCGGCCCCAACGGCGCGGGCAAGACCACGCTGATGGACGTGATCACCGGCAAGACCCGTCCCAGCCACGGCAAGGCCTGGTTCGGCGAAACCCTGGACCTGACCCGCATGAGCGAAGTCGAAATCGCCCAGGCCGGCATCGGGCGCAAGTTCCAGAAGCCCACGGTGTTCGAAGCCTTGAGTGTGTTCGAGAACCTGGAATTGGCGCTCAAGACCGACAAATCGGTGTGGGCCAGCCTGCGGGCGAAACTTTCTGGCGAGCAGCACGAGCGTATCAACGAAGTACTCGAGACGATCCGCCTCACCACCTCGGTCAACCGCACCGCCGGGTTGCTGTCCCACGGGCAGAAGCAGTTCCTGGAGATCGGCATGCTGCTGGTGCAGGACCCGCAGCTGCTGTTGCTCGACGAACCGGTGGCGGGCATGACCGACGCCGAGACCGAGTTCACCGCCGAGCTGTTCAAGTCCCTGGCGGGCAAGCACTCGCTGATGGTGGTGGAACACGACATGGGCTTCGTCGGCTCGATCGCCGACCACGTCACCGTGCTGCACCAAGGCAGCGTGCTGGCCGAGGGATCGCTGGAACAGGTGCAAGACAATGAGCGGGTGATCGAGGTGTACCTCGGTCGCTGAGGCGATAGAGGCTGGCTTTTATGTGGGAGCGAACCTGTGGGAGCAAAGCTTGCTCGCGATGAACGATAACGCGGTCTTTCTGATGGACCGAGGCGCAGCTATCGCGAGCAAGCTTTGCTCCCACAGAAACCGATTGCTCCCACAGGTGACTTGAGGGGAATTCAAGACATGTTGCAAGTCGACAAACTGCACCAATACTACGGCGGCAGCCACATCCTGCGGGGCCTGTCGTTCGACGCCAAGGTCGGCGAGGTGACGTGCCTGCTGGGTCGCAACGGCGTGGGCAAGACCACGCTGCTCAAATGCCTGATGGGCCTGTTACCGGCCAAGGAAGGCGCGGTGAACTGGGAAGGCAAGGCCATCACCGCGCTCAAGCCGCACCAGCGGGTGCACGCCGGCATCGCCTACGTGCCCCAGGGCCGCGAGATTTTCGGACGGCTGACGGTGGAAGAAAACCTGCTGATGGGCCTGTCGCGTTTTCCCGGCGCCGAAGCCAAGGAAGTGCCGGCGTTCATCTACGAATTGTTCCCGGTACTGCTGCAAATGAAACAGCGCCGTGGCGGAGACCTGTCCGGCGGCCAGCAACAGCAGCTCGCCATCGGCCGGGCCCTCGCCAGCCGTCCGCGCCTGCTGATCCTCGACGAGCCCACCGAAGGCATTCAGCCGTCGGTGATCAAGGAGATCGGCGCGGTCATCAAGAAGCTCGCGGCCCGGGGCGACATGGCGATTTTGCTGGTGGAACAGTTCTACGACTTCGCCGCCGAACTGGCCGATCAATACCTGGTGATGTCCCGGGGCGAAATAGTGCAGCAGGGGCGCGGAGAAAACATGGAGGCCGAGGGTGTGCGCGGGCTGGTTACGATCTAGTCTCTAGCGTCCGGACGACATTCAGAAAATCATGAATCTACCTGTATCGCCATCCGCCTTGTTCACCCCCAGCTGGCACGCCGAGCTGGACTTGGGCTATGCCCGCTTCGGCGACTGCACGCGCCCGGTCCAGCGCCGCCACAAGGGCCCGCTGCGGGTGCAGAAGCACTTGTACGCCGAAGGCCCGCAAGTGTGCCAACACATCATCGTCCACCCACCCGGCGGGATTGCCGGTGGCGACCGGTTGGACATCGCGGCCCACGTCGGCCCCGGCGCGTGGACACAACTGACCAACCCCGGCGCAGCCAAGTGGTATCGCGCCACGGCACCTGCGTACCAACAACTGACCCTGAGCGTGGCCCCTGGCGCGACCTTGGAATGGCTGCCCCAGGAAACCATCGTCTTCAGCGCGGCCCAGGCCGAACTCGGCACCCAGATCGATCTGCTGGGCGACGGGCGTCTGTTCTACTGGGACATGGTTGCCCTCGGCCGTCCGGCCAGCGGCGAGCGCTTCGACCACGGGCACTTCCAGTCACGGCTGGACATCCGCCGCGACGGCCAGTTGCTGTGGCACGAGCGCCAGCGCATCGTCGGCGGTGATGGGTTGCTCGACTCGCCCATTGGGCTGGGTGGCGATCCGGTGTTTGCGACGCTGGTGGTGACCGGCGAAATCGACAGCGAACTGCTGGAGCAGTGCCGCGCCCTGGGCCATGACGTGCGCGGTGACCTGACCCAATTGCCCGGCCTGGTCGTGGCGCGGTGCCTGGCGAGCGAGGCGTTGCTGGCGCGGGGGTGGTTGGTTGCATTGTGGCGCTTGCTCAGGCCTGCATTGCTTGGAAGAGAGGCCGTACCACCACGAATCTGGAGTACCTGAATCTGCTTTTCCTGTGGGAACAATGGCATGCAAACAATGAACCTCTGTGGGAGCAAAGCTTGCTCGCGATAAACGATGACGCGGTCCATCTGAGCGACCGAGGCGCTGCTATCGCGAGCAAGCTTTGCTCCCAACCAGGTTTTTGCTCCCACAGTGGAATGTATTTTACAGAGACAATTTTTTACCTGCCCTTATGGATTGCACATGGACCTGACCCCACGCGAAAAAGACAAGCTGCTGATCTTCACCGCCGGCCTCGTCGCCGAACGACGGTTGGCTCGTGGCTTGAAGCTCAATTATCCGGAGGCCATGGCCTATATCTCCGCGGCCCTGCTCGAAGGCGCCCGTGACGGTCAGACCGTGGCCGAGTTGATGCATTACGGCACTACCCTGCTCAACCGCGAACAGGTGATGGAAGGCATCCCGGAAATGATCCCCGAGATCCAGGTCGAGGCGACGTTTCCCGACGGCACCAAACTGGTCACCGTCCACCAGCCCATCGCCTGAGGATGCGCCATGACCTCTGTCATTCGTGACGCCCTGCCCACTGACCTGCCGGCGATCCGCGAGATCTACAACGACGCGGTGCTCAACACCACGGCGATCTGGAATGAACAGCTCGTGGACCTGGGCAACCGCCAGGCCTGGCTCAGCGCCCGGCAATCCCAGGGTTATCCGGTGCTGGTGATCGTCGATGGCGAGCAGAACGTACTCGGCTACGCTTCATTCGGCGACTGGCGACCCTTCGATGGTTACCGGCACACCGTGGAGCATTCGGTCTACGTGCGCCGCGACCAGCGCGGCAATGGCCTCGGCCCGTTGTTGATGAGCGCGCTGATCGAGCGCGCCAGGGCCTGTGGCAAACACGTCATGGTCGCCGCCATCGAGAGCGGCAATGCCGCCTCGATTCGCCTGCACGAGCGCGCCGGTTTTGTCACCACCGGGCAGATGCCCCAGGTGGGCATCAAGTTCGGCCGCTGGCTGGATCTGACCTTCATGCAGTTGGTCCTCAATCCCGGGGCGCTGCCGCCCGTCTTCGACAAGGAGTGATGCCTATGAACCCCGCCCAGTTGCGTCGAGTCCACGCCGAAAGCTTTGCGCATTATCGCCAGGGCCTGATCGATCTGTTGCTCGACGCCGTCGGGTACGGCGCCAGCGTGGGGTTCATGGCCGACCTCGATGCCGCCCAGGCCCGCGCCTATTTCGACGAGGTCCAGGCCAGCCTCAACCAGGGCCACCTGCTGCTGTGGGTGGTGGTCAAGGATGAACAGGTGCAGGCCAGCGTCCAGCTTGCCCTGTGCCAGAAGCCCAATGGCCTCAACCGCGCCGAAGTGCAGAAGCTGCTGGTGCGCGGCGAGGCCCGCCGCCGGGGCCTGGGCCAGCAATTGATGAGCGCCCTGGAACTCGGCGCCCGCCAGCACAAGCGTGGCCTGCTGTACCTCGACACCCAGGCCGGCTCCGAAGCCGAGGCGTTCTACCGCGCCATGGGCTACACCCGCGTCGGCGAACTGCCCGACTACTGCCTGAGCCCGGATGGGACATCCACCCCGACCGCCATTTACTACAAGATTTTGGGGCAACCGCAATGATTCCAGGGCAATACCAGGTCCAGCCTGGCGACATCGAACTCAACGTCGGCCGCCGCACGCTCACGCTGAACGTTGCCAACCGCGGCGACCGGCCGATCCAGGTCGGCTCGCACTATCACTTTTTCGAGACCAACGACGCCCTGGCCTTCGACCGCGAGGCCTGCCGTGGCATGCGCCTGAACATCCCGGCCGGCACCGCCGTGCGCTTCGAACCGGGCCAGAGCCGCGAGGTGGAACTGGTGGACCTGGCCGGGCATCGCCGGGTGTTCGGGTTTGCCGGACGGGTCATGGGCGATCTGGACTGACACGCTCTCGTGGCGAGGGAGCTTGCTCCCGCTCGGTTGCGCAGCGACCGCAAAAAATCGAGGGCCGCTGCGCAGCCCAGCGGGAGCAAGCTCCCTCGCCACAATGGACTGCATACGACTTAAGAATCTCAAGGCGAGCACATGAAGATTTCGAGACAAGCCTACGCCGACATGTTCGGCCCCACCGTCGGCGACAAGGTCCGCCTGGCCGACACCGAGCTGTGGGTCGAAGTGGAAAAGGACTTCACCACCTACGGCGAAGAAGTGAAGTTCGGCGGCGGCAAGGTGATCCGCGACGGCATGGGCCAGGGTCAGTTACTGGCCGCCGACGTCGTCGACACCTTGATCACCAACGCGCTGATCATCGACCACTGGGGCATCGTCAAGGCCGATGTCGGCCTCAAGGACGGTCGCATCGCCGCCATCGGCAAGGCCGGCAACCCGGACATCCAGCCCGGCGTGACCATCGCCATCGGCGCCAGCACCGAAGTGATCGCCGGTGAAGGCATGATCCTCACCGCCGGCGGTATCGACACCCACATCCATTTCATCTGCCCGCAGCAGATCGAAGAAGCGCTGATGAGCGGCGTCACCACCATGATCGGCGGCGGCACGGGCCCGGCTACCGGGACCAATGCCACCACTTGCACCTCCGGGCCGTGGCACCTGGCGCGCATGCTCCAGGCCGCCGACGCCTTTGCAATGAACATCGGTTTCACCGGCAAAGGCAACGCCAGCCTGCCGGAGCCGTTGATCGAGCAGGTCAAGGCCGGTGCCATCGGCCTGAAACTGCACGAAGACTGGGGCACCACCCCGGCCGCCATCGACAACTGCCTGAGCGTGGCCGATCAGTACGACGTACAAGTGGCGATCCACACCGACACCCTTAACGAGTCCGGTTTCGTGGAAACCACCCTCGCCGCGTTCAAGGGCCGCACCATCCATACCTACCACACCGAAGGTGCCGGTGGCGGTCATGCGCCGGACATCATCAAGGCCTGCGGCTTCCCCAACGTGCTGCCCAGCTCCACCAACCCGACCCGGCCGTTCACCCGCAACACCATCGACGAACACCTGGACATGCTGATGGTCTGCCATCACCTGGACCCGAGCATCGCCGAGGACGTCGCGTTCGCCGAAAGCCGCATCCGCCGCGAAACCATCGCCGCCGAAGACATCCTCCACGACCTCGGCGCGTTCTCGATGATCAGCTCCGACAGCCAGGCCATGGGCCGCGTCGGCGAAGTCATCACCCGCACCTGGCAGACCGCCGACAAGATGAAGAAACAGCGCGGCGCCCTGCCCGGCGACGGCGAAGGCAACGACAACTTCCGCATCAAGCGCTACATCGCCAAATACACCGTCAACCCGGCGATCACCCACGGCATCAGCCATGAAGTAGGTTCCGTCGAAGTGGGCAAGTGGGCCGACCTGGTGCTCTGGCGTCCGGCGTTCTTCGGGGTCAAGCCGACCTTGATTCTCAAAGGCGGAGCGATTGCCGCCAGCCTGATGGGCGACGCCAACGCCTCGATCCCGACGCCGCAACCGGTGCACTACCGACCGATGTTCGCCAGTTTCGGCGGTTCGCGACACGCCACCTGCCTGACCTTCATCAGCCAGGCCGCCGCCGAGGCGGGGTTACCGGAACAGCTCGGGCTCAAGAAAAGAATCGCCGTGGTCAAAGGTTGCCGGGACGTGCAGAAGACCGACCTGATTCACAACGACTACCTGCCGCACATCGACGTCGATCCGCAGACCTACCAGGTCAAGGCCGATGGGGTGCTGCTGTGGTGCGAACCGGCCGAGGTGCTGCCGATGGCGCAGCGGTATTTTCTGTTTTGAATGGCTGACCTGACCGAACGCAGAACCTGTGGCGAGGGAGCTTGCTCCCGCTGGGCTACGCAGTAGCCCCAAACCAGCAGCGCCCTTCTGGCTGACGGAACGCGGTGAATGGTTTTGGGCCTGCTTCACGCAGGCCAGCGGGAGCAAGCTCCCTCGCCACAGGTATTCCAACTGCCTCTCGTCTGGTTTCACTCCACCAACCGCCCCAGCCGTTGCTTGAGCATACGGTTCTCGTTGCGCAGTTGCTGCACTTCCTCCAGCAGGTCCAGCGCCAGGGCGACGCCGTCCCATTCCAGTTCCAGCTCGCGCCGCAGCTTGGCGGCGCGGCGGGCCAGGACCAGTTCGTAATCGGTGAATGTCCAGTCCTTCGGGGCCGCGCCATGGGGCTCGAGGATGCCGTGCTCGACGATCTCGATCACATGGACATCCGCCAACGCGGCGGCCTCGCAGAATTCCATCAGGTTCAGTTCAATGATCGGGTTGCTCATATGCTGCTTCTCCCAATGCTTTAACTGTCGAGTCTAGTCAGAATTGCGGCAAGTCCGGCGATAACTGTGGCGAGGGAGCATGCTCCCGCTCGGCTGCGCAGCAGTCGTAAAAACCTGCCAACCGGTTTTTCCTGCTGCTCCGTGTCGCATGGTTTTGGGGCTGCTGCGCCCGAGGCGTCGGACCGTCCCAGCGGGAGCAAGCTCCCTCGCCACAGGGGTTGCAGCCGGTCAGAAGTTCTCCCGCGGATCGAACGCCGCCTTCTTCGCCAGTTCCGCCCACAGCGCCTTGACCGCGTCGTCGCTGGCCTTGGGCATCACGGCCTTGAGTTGCACGAACAGGTAACCACGCTCGCCCGCCTTGTTGCGCAAGCCGTGGCCCTTGGCGCGCATGCGCTGGCCGTTCTGGCTGCCGGCCGGGACCTTGAGGTTGATCTTGCCGGTGAGGGTCGGGACCGCCACTTCGGTGCCCAGCGCCAGTTCCCACGGCGCCAGGGGCAAGGTGATGATCAGATCCTGGCCTTCGACGTCGAACTTGGGGTGCGGCGCAAAACGAATGGTCAGGTACAAATCGCCATTGGCGCCGCCACCAATACCCGGCGCACCCTGGCCCTTGAGGCGGATGCGCTCGCCCTCGGTCACCCCCAGCGGGATCTTCACGTTCAGGCTCTTGCTGGTGTTGCTCACGTGCTGGCCGGCCGCGTTGTATTGCGGCACCTGGAAACTGACCTTTTTCGAGTCGTTGGACAGGGTCTCTTCCAGGAAAATCGGTAATTCCATTTCCACGTCTTGCCCTCGACGGCCGGCGCTGCGACCTGACTGTCCGCCACCAAAACCCGGCCCACGATTACCGAAGATCGAACTGAAGAAGTCCGAGAAATCCCCCCCGTCCTGGCCACCAAAACCGCCACGGCTCTGCCAGCCCGGCGGGCCCTGGAACGGCTGGCCGTGCTGACCGTAACGGCGCAGATCATCGTATTCGGCGCGTTTGTCGGCGCTTTTCAGCGCTTCATAGGCTTCGGAGACGTCCTTGAACTTGGTCTCGGCGTCCTTTTCCTTGCTCACATCCGGGTGGTACTTGCGCGCCAGCTTGCGATAGGCGGCCTTGATCGTGGCGTCGTCAGCCGTCGGCTCGACACCCAGGATCTTGTAATAGTCTTTGAAGTCCATCGAAGGATCACCATCCGTTATCGATATCGCACCGCCCTGTGCAGCATGCCCGGGTCCAGGCCCCTGGGCTTGATCAATCTCAAGGTTTGTGACCAGGCGGTGCTTGAAAAAGTTTATCGGCAGCCGGTGGCGGTTCTTCTATCCGCCCTGCGCTGCCAGACCTATGCCTGCAAGTTTGGGGATAAAACCGCGTCTTTCAAGGCCAATGTTCGTGAATTAGCAGATAACTGGCCTTCGAATCCGCGCCACACTGGCATACACTGCGCGGCCGTTTTTTTGACCGGAACCTCAAAGACATGAAAACCGCATCCCCGGCCCGTGCCTGCGGCATCGACTTCGGCACGTCCAACTCCACTGTCGGCTGGCTGCGTCCCGGCATGGAAACGTTGATCGCGCTGGAGGACGACAAGATCACCCTGCCCTCGGTGGTCTTTTTCAATCTCGAGGAGCGCCGTCCGGTGTATGGCCGCCTGGCCCTGCACGAATACCTGGAAGGCTACGAAGGCCGGCTGATGCGCTCGCTCAAGAGCCTGCTGGGCTCCAAGTTGATCAAGCACGACACCAGCGTGCTGGGCACTGCGATGCCGTTCAAGGATTTGCTGGGCCTGTTCATCGGCCAACTGAAGAAGCGCGCCGAAGCCACTGCGGGCCGGGAGTTCGAAGCCGTGGTGCTGGGCCGTCCGGTGTTTTTCGTCGACGACGACGAAGCCGCCGACCAGGAAGCGGAAAACACCCTGGCGGACGTCGCCCGCGCCATCGGTTTCAAGGAAGTTTCGTTCCAGTACGAGCCCATCGCGGCGGCCTTCGACTATGAATCGACCATCGATAAGGAAGAGTTGGTGTTGATCGTCGACATCGGCGGCGGTACCTCGGACTTCTCCCTGGTGCGCCTGTCACCCGAGCGTCGTAACCACGACAACCGTCACGACGACATCCTCGCCACCGGCGGCGTGCACATCGGCGGTACCGACTTCGACAAACAGCTGAGCTTGCAGGGCCTGATGCCGCTGTTCGGCTACGGCAGCCGGATGAAAAGCGGCGCCTACATGCCCACCAGCCACCACATGAACCTGGCGACCTGGCACACCATCAACTCGGTGTACTCGCAAAAGTCGACCCTGGCCTTGAACAGCATGCGCTACGACATCGAAGACACCGGCGGCATCGACCGGCTGTTCAAGTTGATCGAACAGCGAGCCGGGCACTGGTTGGCCATGGAAGTGGAAGAGACCAAGATCCAGCTGACCCACACCGAGCAGCGTCAGGTGGCGCTGGACCGGATCGAGCCGGGCTTGAGCGTGGAGCTGAGCCGGGCGCTGTTCGAGTCGGCCATCGATGGGCTGCTGGAACGGGTGCGCGCCAGCGTCACGCAACTGCTCGCCGAGGCCAACGTCGGCGTAGAGCAGGTGAACACGGTGTTCTTCACCGGCGGCTCCAGCGGCATCCCGGCGCTGCGCAACGGCGTCTCGGCCATGCTGCCCCAGGCGCGGCATGTCGAAGGCAATATCTTTGGCAGCATCGGCAGCGGGTTGGCGATCGAGGCGATGAAGCGCTACGGCGCGCAGGCCTGAGCTGATACCGAGGCGCAACCATCGCGAGCAGGCTCGCTCCCACATTGAACTGCGTTCCGTCTGAAAGAACGCGGTCAACTGTGGGAGCGAGCCTGCTCGCGATGACGTCAGAACAGGCGACGCCTATCAAATCAAACCATCCCCAACTGCTTCAACTCACTCTTGAGGTACGCATAGTAGATCGGCCCCGCCACCACCCCCGGCAGGCCGAACGCGGCTTCGAACACCAGCATCGCCATGAGCAGTTCCCAGGACTTGGCGCTGATCTGCCCGCCGACAATGCGGGCATTGAGGAAATACTCGAGCTTGTGGATCACGATCAGGTAGCCCAGCGCCGCCACCGCCACCCAGATCGACAGCGACAGGCCGACGATGGTGATCAGGGTGTTGGACATCAGGTTGCCGATCACCGGCAGCAGCCCCAGCAGGAAGGTCATCACGATCAGGGTCTTGGTCAACGGCAGCTTGATGCCGAACAGTGGCAGCACCACCGCCAGGAAAATCCCGGTGAAGAACGTGTTGAGCAGGGAAATCTTGATCTGGGCGAAGACGATGTTGCGAAACGCCTGGACCAACAGGCTCAGGCGATCGTACAACGCGGCGGCCAGGGGTTTGCGCTTGGTCAGGTCGGGGATGCGCTGCAAGGCGACAATGGCCCCCAGCACCATGCCGATCAGCAACGTCACGAACATGTGCGCGACGTCCTTGCCCACCAGTTGCAAATCACTCAGGTGCTTGCTCACCCAGTCACCGATCGCCACCCGGAACTCGGCGGCGCTGGCCGGCAGGTAAGCATCGAGGAAGGGTGGCAACTGACCACGGGCGCGCTCGACCACCCCCATGAACTTATCCAGGGATGCGCCGGGATTTTCCGCCTCGTGCAGCAAGAAGCTGAAGGCACCGGCGAAGATCAAGGTCAGCACACTGACCACCAGGGTGCCCAGCAATGCCACCGCCAGCCAGCGGGCACGCCGGCCTTCGATCAGGCGTTGCAACTGCGGGGTGAGCATATTGACCAGCTCGAACACCAGCAAGCCGGCCAGCAGGCTCGGCACCAGGCGCAACGGCAGCATCATCAACAACCCACCAAAAATGATCACCCAACTGATCACCAACAACACATGACGCTGAGAAAACGTTGGCATACAGCCTCGGGACAAAACGGCAGAGAGAATCGCAAGTCTGCCAGCGTTCCACCGGCAGCACTAGAGATTGTATCGGCCGACCTTGGTCGAGGTTCAGGTGTTTTTTTAGCGCCTGTGAGGGCCTCAGCGCGCAGGCCTTGCTCCCACTGCTTTTCCTGTGGGAGCAGGCGTGCTCGCGAATGCGATCTGTCAGCGACATTGATGCTGGCTGACACACCGCTTTCGCGAGCACGCCCGCTCCTACAGGAGATAGGCCCCACAGACCGGCTTATTTGGTCTTCAGGCAATCACTCATGAACGCTTTGCGCGCATCGCCCTTCAAGGCCTTGGTGGTGGCCGTGGCGTTGCAGGTCTTCATGCGTTCCTGCGGCGTAGTCGGTGCAGCCGTGGCGGCGGGGGCGGCAGGGGCGGCCTTGAGGCAATTGCTCATGAAGGCTTTGCGCTCGTCACCCTTGAGCGCCTTGGCGGTGGCGTCGGCGTTGCAGGTGGTCATCTTGGTCTGTTGCGCCGTGGCGGCAAAACCTTGGGCGCACAGCAACAGACCCATCATCAACAAAGGGACACGCAGCATCTTCATGGTGTTTCTCCTGAGGGCCGCACGAGGGTGCGGTGGTGAAGTGCAGTGTAGACAAAGCTTGTTACACCGGCCTACACCCCAGCAGCCTTCAACCGCTCGGCATGCTCGACAAACAGACCAATCGGTTCGGCGCCCTTGCCAACCAGCCCCAGCGACTGGTTGACGATGTCGAAGTGGTCCAGCGGGTAGTCGTCGCGGATGACCGTGCCCAGGTGTGAGCTGTAGCGCCCGACCATGCCGTCGCACTGCCCCGTTTCCTTGACGAAGGTGCCGGCAAATAAACGGCAACTGCGGTGGGTGCCGTCGAACAGGTTGCGCCCCTTGTCGGTCTTGCCGGGCTGCAAGGTCCCGGACCAGGAGTAGTAACGAACGCCGTTGACCTCTTCGGCCCCGTGCCCGCCCCAGGCCGGCGGCAAGCCCTGTGGATAACGCTGGTTGAACAGCGCCACGCCGGCAGTGGTCAGGGAAGCATGGGAAGCGTGCACATCCACCGGTAGCCTGGGCCCACGGTAGCCGCTGTCGAGCAGACTCATCAGGGCGTTGACCAGCCGCAACACGACGCTGAGTACGCGCCCCCTGGCGCTGTCGGCCGGGTAATGAGCCTGCAGGTAATCGGCCAACTCCGAGCCGTGGTTGGCCCCGGCCACCGACGTCACCGACGCCACCAGGTCCGGGCGCCTGGCCGCCGCATAGCGGGCAGTGAGGCTGCCCTGGCTGTGGCCGATCAGATTGACCTTCGACGCCCCGGTTTGCCGCAGGATCTCTTCGATCCGCGCCAGCAACTGCTCGCCGCGCACCTCGGACGAATGCAGCGGCGAGACCTTTACCGGTACCACCACCGCCCCACCGCGACGCAACGCCGGGACGATCCCGTACCAGTACGGATACAACACCAGGCGGATGAAGCCGAGCATCCCCGGAACCAGTACCAGCGGGTAGCGAGTGGCGCAGCGTTGCGACATGGGGACATCCTTGCGGTCAAGAGGTGCTCAGCATCGGTACCGATGATGACCAGTCTATGACAGCCAGATGAATCCGTGGCGAGGGCGCTTGCTCCCAGTGGGTCGGCCTGACGTCTCGGGCGCAGCAGCCCCTCTCAGAAGGACCGCGCGAGCGCCAGCAAGCGCTCCTCGGCCTCGGCACAGGACAACGCAAAGCTGCGCTCGGCCGACTCTTCGCCTTCGGCCGCCACCACCGTCACATCGGTGATGCCGATGAACCCCAGGACCGTGCGCAGCATCGTATCGGCGTGGTTCATGCTCTCCCACTCGCCGCCGGGGCCGAAGCCGAAACCACCGCGACTGGTCACGATCAGCGCTTTCTTGCCGTGCAGCAGCGGCTCGTAATGCGGCACACCGTTGTCCAGCGTGTGGTTGAAGGTCAGCCCGAGGCGCACGATCTGGTCGATCCAGGCCTTCACGCCGCTGGGAACGCTGAAGTTGTACATGGGCGCGGCGATCACCAACCGATCATGGGCCATGAGTTCCTCGACCAAGACATCGCTCAAGGCCAGGTCCGCTTGCATCACCTGCGGCCGTGCCTCGGGCTCCGGGTAGAACGCTGCGGCGATAAAGGCCTCGCTGGCCGGCGCGATCAGCGCCCGACCGACTTCGCGACGCGTCACCTGGGCCTGCGGATGGGCGGCCTGCCAGGCCGAGACAAAGGTTTCCGCCAGGCGCCGGGAATGGGAACGTTCGCCACGAGGGCTGCCCTGCACCACAAGAATATTGCTCATCTGAATCTCCTTCGTTTGCGACTACAATCAATACAGCTTGTGCTGCGCAGCTTGTAACCCAGAGCTGTTTCCAGACAAATGAGGGTTAGTTCATCTGGATGAATTAATTTCATCCATAGGGAGAATTCAAATGTTCGCCAACCTGCCGCTCAATGCCTTGCGCGCCTTCGAATCAGCTGCGCGGCTGCTCAGTTTCAAGGCCGCCGCAGCGGAATTGTCGGTCACGCCGACGGCGATCTCCCATCAGATCCGCTCATTGGAAACCTGGCTGGGGCTGATGCTGTTCGAACGCCTGCCTCGCCAGGTGCGGCTCACCGACGGCGGGCAACGCCTGTTCCACAGCCTGCATGGGGCCTTGCTGGAGGTGGCGCAAAGCGTCGACACCCTGCGCCCGCAACGCAGCACCACGCACCTGACTTTGTCCACCACCGCCGCGTTCGCCGCCCTGTGGCTGGTGCCGCGCCTGGGCCGTTTTTATGCCCGCCACCCGAACATCAACGTGCGCCTGGACACCCATTGCGAGGTGATCGACCTGCACCAGGACGCCAGCGTCGACCTGGTGCTGCGCTACAGCCTGGAGACCTATCCGAACCTGTACGGCCTGTGCCTGTTCGATGAGCATTTCGGGGTCTATGGCTCGCCGGAACAAGTGGCCTTGGCGTCCCAGCAACTGCCGACGCTGATCAGCGTGCACTGGCACAACTCCAAGCTCTACGCCCACGGCTGGGAAGCCTGGTGCGCCCAGGCCGGGGAAACCTGGCTCAGCCGCCAACCGCGCATGCGCGAGTACGACGAGGAACATTACGCCCTGCAAGCGGCGATTGCCGGGCAGGGCCTGGTGCTGGCGAGCAATATCCTCGCCTCGGAAAGCATCGCCAGCGGTTTGCTGGTGGGTTATCGCCCGCATGTGCAGGTCGACGGCGCCGGCTACAGCGCCTTGTGCGTACCGGGCCGCGAGCGTCACCCGCCCGTTCGGGCGTTCTTCCAATGGCTGGAGGAAGAAGCGCAACTGTCGGGGGATTCATTGAAAAATTCGCAGGCGCTTTTTCAGACGCGTGCGACTCAGGCCTGACTTCCTGGCCGATCAGGCATACCGCTATCGTCGGATCGCCGCCCGGAGCAGGCTCGCTCCCACAGGTTTCAAGGTGGACATAGCCTTTGTGAATACCCCCCGGATCTCGACGCGGGAGTGAACTTTGTGGGAGCAAAGCTTGCTCGCGAGGGGCCAGTAGCCCCGTCGCAAACCAAGACTAGCGTGTAGGTTTGACCGTCACCGGCGCCTTGCCCGCCTTCATCTGCTCCAACAGCGGTGCACACTGGTTCGGCTCGCCGCCACTGGGAGCCACCAGCGCCAGCAAGCCGGCTGCCGGTGCCGCGATGACACCCAGCGCCACCATCCCCGCACCGCGCAGCATCAGCGGCACGGCCTTGACGCCGGCGGCGGGCTTGGCGAAGGTGCCCCGGACATACAGCGGCGAGCGCAGGGAGATCAGCCGCCAACCCTTGGATTCCGGTGTGACGGTCAGGTCCAGTTTCTCGCTGGCCATGTCCGCCGTGCCGTCGATGTAGATGATCGCGTTCTCGGTGTCGAACACGAACAGGCGGGTGGTCGCCAAGCCAGTCTTGATGTCGAAATCGGCCGCCGCGCAGTTGATCTTCACTTCCTTGTCGCCAAAGATTTTTCCCACCACGTAGTTGCCCACGTTCAATCCGGCCAGTTCCATCAACTCGCGACTGATGGCGCCATCGTTGATCAGCATTTTCAGCTTGCCGTTGGAAGTGCCCAGCAACGCCGCCACGGAATTGCCGCGGCCGGTGATATCTGCGTCGCCGTTCAACTCACCGAAACTGGTTTTCATCGGTTCGAAGCCCGGGAACAGTTGCTTGAGCTTGAAACCTCGCGCCGTCAACTTCGCCTGGCCCTCAAGGGGTTGGGCGCGGCCATCGAGGCGGATCTGCGCATCGAGTCGCCCGCCCGCTACACCGAAACGCAGGGGTTCAAGGCTCAGTTGACCGTCGTTGAGCACCAGATGGGTATACAAGTCGCTGAATGGTAGGTCCTTGCTGTGGACGATACGCTTGCCAGTGAATTCCACGTCGGCGTCCATCACGCTCCAGCGCTCGGTGCGAAACGCTTCCACCGGCAACACCTTGTCGGAAGGCTGCTTGCTGGCCGCGCCACGGGCCTTTTGCTCGGTGTTGGAGTCCGCGCCGATCAACGGGGCCAGGTCGCTGAACAGCAACTGGTTGGACAGCAGCGAACCACTGAGCTTCGGCCGGGGCTGGCTGGCGACATAGGCCAGGTCGCCGTGGATATCGCTGTCGCCGATCTTGCCGTTGAAGGCTTCGTAACGGAACAGCGCCCCGCCCGGTTCATGGAGCTTGGCGCTCAGGTGGCCATCGGTGGCGTAGGGCGGCGAGTCCGGCAGGGTCACGCCGGTCAGCGGATAGAGATTGGCCAGGCTCTTGCCGGACAGTTTCAAGCGCAGATCCAGGGCGCCGAGGTTCATCGGGTCCGTCAGGGTGCCGGCGAGTTCTACCTGGGTGTCGGCAATTTTCGCCTGGGCGTGCAACGGAAAGGGCTGCGACGCGTCCTGCAAGGCCAGCAGGCCACCGACCTTGCCGGAGCCGACCACGCTCTGTCCGTGGTACTGGCCATTGACCTTGAGGGCAAACACATAATCCTGGGGCGCGGCGCCTTGCTCCCGGGCTTTTGTCGCCACTTTTTCGCCGACGATATCGCTGAACGGGATCGGTTTGCCCAACGGCTCGACCTGCAGGTCGAGGCGAGTCTTGAGCGTCTGGTCGTCCAGGGTGACGTGACCTTTGTCGAAACCAATAGCACCGATGTCCACCACCCAGCTGGACGGTTCGGCATTCGGGTCTTTCGGATCGAACTGAAACGTCCAGTTGGCGCGGCCGTCGGCCAGGCGTTGCAGGTTGGCGTCGGGCTCGGTCAGGTCGATACGGGGAATCGCTACCCGCCGGGCCAGCAGGGCCAAGGGCGAGATGCGCAACTCGACGCGCTTGAGCGTCGCCATCTGCGGGGTCTTCGACCAATCCGGATTGCCCAGGCTCAAGTCTTCGGCCACCACATGCGGCCAGGGCAGCCAGGCGCGCCAACCCCCTTGCTGCGCTTCGCGCTGCCAGACCACGGCCAGGTTGCCATTGATAGCGAATGGGCGGTGCAACTCCTCGGAAACCTTCGCGTTGAGCGAAGGCTTGATCCGGTTCCAATCGAAGAAAGCGATGACCACCACCAGCACGGCGAGCAGGGCAACAAGACTGGCGAAACTCCAGGCAAGGATTTTTGAGGTGCGCGTCATGCACAAGGCTCCTGAAAAAAAATCCAGCGTCCAAACCACGACGACTGGGAAACCGAGCCTGTGGTCGGCCCGTTGTGAATAAAGGATTGGACTGGCGAAGCGGCCGACAGGTTTAACCCCATGTGCGACGAACGGCAGAAAAAACGATCTGGATCCTGACCATCCAGACAACTATCTGTTACCTCTTCCGCACCTTTCGAAGGCAGCACTGGGTACAAAATACCCATTACCGCGCAAAACCGCTTCCCTGAAAGGCCCGTGCTAGAGCCTTCCCCCAGAACAATCAATTCCGTTGATTATTATCATTGTGCTTATGAACTTTTATATCGATTTATCGAGAGTAGCATTGCCCTCGTACCCACTTTTCAGCCCTCCCGAGGAGCAACGATCATGAAACGCCAATTACTGATGAGCCTGTCCCTTTCACTGCTGGCCTCTACCGCTTTTGCCCTGCCAGCGTCCGAACAAGCCACACCTCAGGTCAAGGACAGCCATTCTGTCTACAGCCAGACCGTCGCCGAAGGTGGCCGTGATCGCCTGGAACAGAAAGGCCTGGTTGAAGGCGGTGGCGATCGTACCCCACAACGCGACGCGTTGGCCGCCGATGGTGCCGACCGCACTCCACAAGGCCAGACCCTCGCCGCTGATGGCACCGACCGCACCCCACAAGGCCAGACCCTTGCCGCTGATGGCACCGATCGCACCCCACAAGGCCAGACCTTGGCAGCTGATGGTTCCGATCGCACTCCACAAGGCATAGAACTGGCGGCCGACGGTTCCGACCGTACCCCCCAAGGCCAGCTCGTTGCCGCCGACGGTGGTGACCGCGTGATCGAACGCAACGGCACAGTGAGCTGAGCCCATGGCGGCCCGGAAAAAAGCCCGATTCCCGCAATCGGGCTTTTGCTTTTCAAGCGCCCCTATTCAGTCCTTGTCCCCCCGCTACCGTTCGACGTCGGCAAAGTCGATTTGCTAGAGTGCGTCGTTCCCCTGAACCAGAAGCCAGCTTTGCGATGCTGCCCCGCGCCGAACAGAAACAACAGACTCGAACCGCCCTGATGGATGCAGCCCGTCACCTGATGGAATGCGGGCGAGGGTTCGGCAGCCTGAGCCTGCGGGAAGTTGCCAGGACGGCAGGCATCGTACCCACCGGATTCTACCGGCACTTCGACGACATGGATCAATTGGGCCTGGCACTGGTCAGCGAAGTCGGCCAGACCTTCCGCGAGACCATCCGCCTGGTGCGCCACAACGAGTTCGTCATGGGCGGCATTATCGATGCGTCGGTGCGGATCTTCCTTGATGTGGTGCAGGCCAACCATTCACAATTCCTGTTCCTGGCCCGCGAGCAATATGGCGGCTCGCTGCCGGTGCGCCAAGCCATCGCCCGGCTGCGCGAAGACATCAGCTCGGACCTGGCCGCCGACCTGGCCCTCATGCCCAAGCTGCAACACCTGGACCTGCCCGGGTTGAGCGTGATGGCCGACCTCATCGTCAAAAGCGTATTCGCCACCCTCCCCGACATCATCGACCCACCCGCCCAAGCCCTGCCCGAACACCTCACGCCCCAGGCGAAGATTACCCAGCAACTGCGGTTCATCTTCATTGGCCTCAAGCATTGGCGTGGGTTGGGGAGCACGGAATAACCTACGACACATTTCCTTTGTGGGAGCGAGCCTGCTCGCGATAGCGAAGTCTCAACCACTGATTGCTCACCTGATACACCGTCTCCCGAAAAATCACGCCACAGATAACTCAGTGATGTAGGAAAAGGCGCATCTCGGCCTACGAACTTTCCTATTCGCCCCCAGCACCCTTGCCGCTGGTATTGCGACTCACCCGCGCCGCAACGTCTCATTCATCGTTTCGATGAAGGAGAAAATCCAATGAGCAGGGGTTATTACATTGGCCAGGGCGATCAAACCACCTGCGGCGGAAAAGTCGTGGATGGTGATCCCAGTTTCAATCTGTACGGCCTGTACCATGCCTGCGAAGGTGATCGGGTGACCTGTGGCAAGGACGGAAAAACCTATCGGATTGCAGGAGGCATATCGCACATGATCAGCGACGGAAGACGCATGGCCGGTACGCTGGACAGTGTCAGCAGTTGCCCTTGCAAAGCGCAACTGATCCCTTCCGTGTTCAGTGCCAGCTATTGGAACGAAAGCGCTGTACCGCAAGCCACCCGAGCCGCTCAACCGACTCCACAGCCCGCGACCAGTGCTCCGACTGCTCCGCGCCAATCGTTTTTCGCTCCAAGCAACCCGCCACCCCTGACTTCTACCCGCATGGAACCCCAGGAGCCGGGCTTCTACATCGTGCCTAAAAGCGTGACCCGCGAAGCGCTGGAGGCCACGTTGTTCCCGTCGCCTGACCCGGCGGTGATGCGCATGTTTCGAGCACTCAATCCTCATCGCGATGTCGTCAAGGCCGGTTCGATGGTCGTGCTGAGCGATCCAAACAATCACCAATGCACCCGCGAAGAAGCGCAGGTGATGGCCGCAGCAGAGGCGGTAAATGCTGCCCTCGACGACCTGACGGCCGAACAAGCCGACTTCATGCACCGCCACGCGGCGGAGATCGCCAGTTTCACCGGCCAGACGTCCACTTGGCTGGGCGTCAGCACGGTGGTGATGGAAAAGCACCTGGGCAACCTGCGCGATACCCTGCAAGCCATGGAGCGTCTGCATCAGGACAGCTATCGCCAGCACGGACACCTCAGATCTGCGCAATTCTTCAGTGAACGTAAGCTGCTGCTCGCTCAGCTCGACGCGCATCTGCTCAACTC
Source organism: Pseudomonas sp. FG6 (assembly GCF_057809015.1). Classification (NCBI taxonomy): domain Bacteria; kingdom Pseudomonadati; phylum Pseudomonadota; class Gammaproteobacteria; order Pseudomonadales; family Pseudomonadaceae; genus Pseudomonas; species Pseudomonas sp. FG6. The sequence continues at coordinate 39,461 of NZ_JBMDJD010000012.1, read as the reverse complement.
CACCCGCCTGCGCGGCCAGACGACCCTGGGCGATCATCCCAAGCTGAAAACCGCCCTGGGCATTTCGAGCCGTAGCCTGGTTCATCATTGGAACAAGGCCGGCGCACCGGGGCAGATACCGGGGTATGCCACGCATGTGAAGAGCACCAGCCGTGCGGCGAAATATATGCAGATGGGCGGGTTTATCGGCATTGGTATTGGCGGGGTGTCTTCGTTGCTGGCGATTCAGGAGGTTTGTAATGGGGATTCGAGGGAGGCCTGTGAGCGGGTCAGGTATACCGAAGGAGGGAAATTTGCTGGGTCGACCGCCGCTGGCTGGGTCGGTGGAGAAGTGGGCAAATTTGCAGGCGGGAAGCTCTGCCTGGCGCTTGGTGTTCGCACATACGGCATTGGAGGGGTTCTTTGTGTAGCGGCTCTGGCGGGAGCTGGCGCGTGGGGAGGTACGACGCTTGGTGCTATGGGTGGTGAATATGCAGGCGAGAAACTTCATGAAACTGTACTGCCATGATCAGCATAGATACATGGCCTCCCTGGATTGCACTCATGGTCGCCGGCGGCCCAACCGTGCTTGGCTTCGTAAACATAATATTCAGCCTATACCTAAGCCGTCGTCACCTGGATGCCATGAAGGAGTCCTTGAAAAACAGCCGTTATATCTATATTTGGGGCCCTAGCCTGGGGAAACGGGGGCTGATTTGTTCGGCCTGGGAGGTAATGACGATCGCCGGGTTGGTGATATGGCCAAAAGCGCATATCCGCGTGGGAGATGTAGATCCCGTTGATGTCGAAAACTTCCCGCCTCACCTGAAGCGCCTGTTGATCGCCAAGGTAGCAATGGCAATCATCACCTTGGCTTGGGCGGCAATTGTCGCCTTGCTGATCAAGCTCAGATAACGCCTCGCTCACGTCGAACCAAGCTCAATCTCAACCCCCCACTGTGAGCAGGAGCTTTCGCAGTGGATGGGTTGAGCCCCCCTCACGCTCCTAAACATTCAAATCAAAAAATCGCAGCTTTCGGCAGCCTCTACGCATTTTCTGTAGGAGCTGCCGAAGACTGCGATCTTTTGATCCTTTTCCCCTGCCAAACCCTCGGACATTTCCTTCAACACGCCGGGCTGTTCATGAATTAGGCAGTGCTTTCGAGCGCCGCTAACTTTTGTTTATGGCGGCTGCGCGCGGGAGACTCTCGAGGTCTGCCGAGGTCGATATGCCCGGTCTTGCACACCCGCGCGTAGCTGCCACCTCTTTCGGACGATTCACGCCGCTGCGTCGCCCGGGCGATCAGTCGCATGGCCGATGGCGTTCAGTTGTTGGTCGAGCGGGCGTTGGATCATTTGGAGGCGAAAGCGCTGGCGACCAATAGTGCCAAGGGGTAGTGCTTGTATTGATGCAAGCTGACCCACCGTTATCGCGAGCAGGCTCGCTCCCACAGGGGATCGGCGGCTGAGCCTGGATTTGCGAACAACCAGGAAACCTGTGGGAGCGAGCCTGCTCGCGATGACGATCTGACCGTTAATCTGTTCATTGACCGTCAGACCGCTTTCACGAGCAAGCCCGCCCCCACAGGCTCATCGCAAGCCACCGAATGGTGCGCAACCTCACGCCACGCACCAAGATAGTACGCAGCCTGCCCCTTCTCGAAACACCACCGCCCCCATTCCTGCGCCTTTTCCTACACACCCGTCGATTGGCAAGCCCCTTGCTCTAAACACCGTACCGTTCATTGCTGGAAGCACGCCGATGCTGGTGATTCACCGCAGAATCGACTCTCAACCACGCTGGGATGCCGAGTTGCACCTGAGCTTCGACGCCCGCAGCAAAAGCCGCTTGCGCTGTTTCAGTGCCGAGGGCGAAGACGTGGGCTTGTTCCTGGAGCGCGGCCAGTCGCCGCTGCACGATGGCGAATGCCTGCAGGCCGAAGACGGGCGCATCGTGCGCGTCTGCGCCCGCCCCGAACAACTGCTGCATGTCACCTGCGCCAACGCGTTCGAACTGACCCGTGCGGCCTATCACCTGGGCAATCGCCATGTCGCCCTGCAAGTGGGCGATGGCTGGTTGCGCCTGCTGGACGACTACGTGCTCAAGGCCATGCTCGAACAACTGGGCGCCGTCGCCGAAGCCATCGAAGCCCCGTTCCAACCCGAACACGGCGCTTATGGCGGCGGTCACCATCATTCACGGCACGGCGACGAAGATTTCAACTACGCGCCGCGCCTGCATCAATTCGGCGTGCGCACATGAACCCGGCCTGGGCGCTGCTGCGCCTGGCCAGCCCGCAGTTGCCGATAGGCGGCTACAGCTATTCCCAGGGTCTGGAGATGGCGGTGGACAACGGCCAGGTCAAGAATTCCGACGACGCACGTCGCTGGATCGGCGACCAATTGCTGCTGAACCTGGCGCGCTTCGAAGCGCCCCTGCTGTTGGCTCATTGCACCGCCGCCAGCGTCGACGACTGGGAAGCCTTGCACCAACACTGCGAAGAACACCGCGCCAGTCGGGAAACCCGTGAGCTGTATCAGGAGAGCCGGCAGATGGGCTACTCATTGCAGCAACTGCTTGCCGGCCTGCCCGAACTCGACGCCGCCGCGCGAGATTTCCTCGAACAGCGCCCGGAACCGCACCTGGCCCTGGGCTGGGCACTGGCGGCCCGCGCCTGGCACATCACGCCGCAGGACGCCCTTGCCGCCTGGCTGTGGAGTTGGCTGGAAAACCAACTGGCGGTGTTGATGAAAACCCTGCCCCTGGGCCAACAAGCCGCCCAGCGCCTGACCAGCGAACTGCAGCCGCTGCTGCAACAAGCCCAGCACAACGCTTCGAACATCAACCCCGATCACTGCGGCAGCGCCACGTTTGGCCTGTCCCTGGCGTGCATGGCCCATGAGCGCCAGTACAGCCGCCTGTTCCGTTCCTAGGAGAGCCCCATGAATACACAACCTCTGCGCGTCGGCATCGGCGGCCCGGTGGGTTCCGGCAAGACCGCCCTGACCCTGGCCCTGTGCCTGGCCCTGCGTGAGCGCTACAACCTGGCCGTGGTCACCAACGACATCTACACCCGCGAAGACGCCGATTTCCTGGTGCGCAACGAGGCCCTGGCGCCAGAACGGATCATCGGCGTGGAAACCGGTGGTTGCCCGCACACGGCGATTCGCGAAGACGCGTCGATCAACCTTGAGGCCGTGGACCAGTTGAACCGCCGCTTCCCGGGCCTGGACCTGATCCTGGTGGAGTCCGGCGGCGATAACCTGTCGGCGACCTTCAGCCCCGAGCTGTCGGACCTGACGATCTACGTGATCGACGTCTCGGCCGGCGACAAGTTGCCGCGCAAGGGCGGACCGGGTATCTGCAAATCCGACCTGCTGGTGATCAACAAGATCGACCTGGCACCGCTGGTAGGTGCATCCCTGGAAATGATGGACAGCGACACCCGACGGATGCGCAACGGCAGGCCCTTCGTGTTCAGCAACCAGAAGACCGGCCAGGGCCTGGACGAGATCATTGCCTTCATCGAGCGCCAAGGCCTGCTGAGCGCCGCCTGATTGTTCCGACTGACCACTAAGGAAAGCCTACCCATGACCTGCAAACGTATCCTCGGCGCCCTCGCCTTGTTGCTTACCCCAGCCCTGGCCTTCGCCCACCCCGGCCACGGCGACAACGGCCTGATCGCCGGCCTCGGCCACCCCATCGGCGGGCTCGATCATCTGCTGGCGATGCTGGCGGTCGGCTTGTGGGCCGCGCAGCAACAAGGCGCGGCGCGCTGGGCACTGCCGTGCACGTTCGCCGGCACCCTGCTGCTCGGCGGCCTGCTGGGTTTTGCAGGCCTGGACCTGCCGGCGCTGGAAAGCGGCATCGCCGCCTCGGTGCTGGCCCTGGGCCTGGCGGTGGCACTGGCGGTGCGTCCACCGCTGAGCCTGGCGGTCAGTGCGACGGCGATGTTCGCCCTGTTCCACGGCGTGGCCCATGGCTTGGAATTGCCAGAGATGTCGAGCCCCTGGACCTATGCGACGGGCTTCGTCGCGGCGACGGCGGCGCTGCATGGGGTGGGTTTCGCCCTGGTGCGCGTGTTGCCGAGCGCAGCAGCGCCCCTGGTGCGACTGGCCGGGGCGGCTTCGGCGGCGACCGGGGTCTGGTTGTTGGCGGGTTGATTCTTAGCGCCTACAAAGGCCTATCGCGAGCAAGCTTTGCTCCCACAATGGAGCTGTGGCGGACGGTAAATTTTGCGGCCTTCGCAGAACCTGTGGGAGAAAAGCTTGCTCGCGATAGCGGTGGATCAGCTTGCATCGATGACGGCCTGACAGGCACCGCCTCTCCCAAGCCTGCCACTCTGCTACCATGTCGCGCAAATCGCCCTAGCCGTGACGACGCCCGCCAATGCCAGATGCTTCCCGCTCCGCCCTCCAGCCCGAACTGACCGAGCTGTTCGCCACAGTGCGTCAGCATTTTCACGCGGTGATCGTGCCAATGTGGCAGGGCCCGGGCTGGAACACCGAACTGGCCTTGCCCTACGAATCCCTGGATGCCAACCATGCGCCGCTGCCACCCCAGCGCTACCGCGCCATGGCCTGTGCCCGGCAGTTGTACGTGTTCGCCAGCCTGATCGGCGAAGTACCCCAGGCCGAGGAGCGCGCCGCCGCACTGTTTCGCTCGCTGCAACGGCACTTCCACGATGCCAAACACGGCGGCTGGTTCTACAGCATCGATCCGCAAGGCGCACCGTTGGACACCGGCAAGGACCTCTATACCCATGCCTTCATCCTGTTCGCCTGCGCCCATTACTGGAACAGGGTTCGCGAACCGTTGGTGGAGTCGGTGCTCAACGCGGCCCTGGAAGTCATCGGTCGCCGCTTCGCCACCGGCGACGGCCTCTACGAAGCCAGCCTCGCCCGTGACTGGTCAACGACCGGATCCGGCCCGTTGCAAAACCCTTTGATGCACCTGGCCGAAGCGTTCCTCGCGGTCCTTGCCGTTCGCGACGACGGAGGCGCCCGCGAGGCGTTACTTGAGCTGTGCGACGCGATGTCCAGACGCTTCATCGACCCGCAGCAAGGCATCATGATGGAAAAACCGCTCAAGGCTGTGGATAACTGGTTCGAGCCGGGGCATCAGTTCGAGTGGTATTACCTGCTGGCCTCATCGCCCTTGCTACGCAACGGCAAACTGCACAGCGCCCTGGAGCGCAGTTTCGGCCATACCGAGCAGCAAGGTGTGGACCCACAGTCCGGCGCCGTGTGCGCCATGCTGGGGCTGGCACCAGCGGCCAGCCCCCGCGATGCAACCCAACGCATCTGGGCCCAGGCGGAATACCTGCGGGCACTGACCCTGCGACCGCAAGGCCAGGCCGTGCTGCTGCGCCAGTTGCAAGCGCTGCAACGACACTTCCTGCACGCCAAGGGCTGGAACGAGTGCCTGGATGCCGACGGCATCGTCAGCCGCCGGGACATGCCGTCCACCACGCCTTATCACCTGCTGACCTGCTATCGCGGGCTGGCTGACTACCTGGGCTGACCGGCCAATGGCTATCGCGGGCAAGCCTTGCTCCCACAGGGATCTGGGCTATGCCTACTCCCAGAGATGAACCGAATCTGTGGGGGCAAGACCTGCCAGCGTTGAGTCAACCCTGTGGGAGCAAGGCTTGCCCGCGATGAACGATAACGCGGTCTTAGGCCTTGTTACGCTCAATCGCAAACCCAGCCCAAGTCTGGCTCACCGGCATCAACTCCAGGCTGTTGATGTTGATGTGCGCCGGCGTGTTGAGAACCCAGAAAATCGTCTCGGCGATGTCTTGTGGCTGGATCGGCTCGGCCCCGGCATAGGTCGCGTTGTAGCGATCCTGGTCGCCGCCGAAGCGCACCAGGGAGAACTCGCTTTCGCACAGACCCGGCTCGATGTTGCTCACCCGCACACCCGTGCCTTGCAAGTCGCAGCGCAGGTTCAGGGAGAACTGTTTGACGAACGCCTTGCTCGCGCCATACACGTGACTGCCAGGGTACGGATAGTTGCCGGCAATGGAGCCCAGGTTGACGATCCCGGCCCCACGGCCATGGGCAATCAGCCGCGGCAATAGCAAGCGAGTGCTGTAGATCAAGCCTTTGACATTGGTGTCGACCATGGTGTCCCAGTCATCGAGGTCGCACTTGGGCGCCGGGTCGACGCCCAGGGCCAGGCCGGCGTTGTTGATCAGCCCGCGCAATTTGGCAAAGGACGGTGGCAGGTTCGTGATGGCTTCCTCCATGGCCTTGCGATCACGCACGTCCAGCACCAGGCCATGGACCTCGGTCTGCTTCGACAACTCGGCACAGAGGGCATTGAGGCGCTCTTCACGACGACCGGTCAGCACCAGTTTCCAGCCGGCCTCGGCAAAACGGCGGGCACAGGCCTCACCAAAACCGGACGTCGCGCCGGTGATAAACAGGGTGTCAGACATCGTGTTCTCCTTGTTTGAGCTTCAAAGCCATTGAATGGAATCGGCCCACAGCATGCCCGGCCAGGCCCGGCAGGGGCAAGACTTGTGGACACAGGCTTTCGCCCCATGATTGATCATAAAACAACCAATTGGCTCCAGGCCTTGCTCCTTGGGGCCCGCAGCCGATTGCTCGCACCTTATCCACAGGCACGTCCACAGTAATCGGGGGCAAGTGCGACGGGCGCAGGCCGCTGTGCATAAGGCTTTGCGGGGCATTTTGAAAAGTTTTTCCCTTGACCCTGCACCCACGGTTGTGCAAATCGGCTGAGCGGCTATAAGCCTGCGCCGAGCAGAACGATGGCTCCCAGCCAGTAACCACGGCCCTTCGCGCGGTCTTTCCAGAGTTTAATCACAGACTTATCCACAGCCTTCCCCACAACTTTTCGAGCGCTTTTCCCTGTGCATAAAAAGGTTGACAAGCTGCACTACCGCTTGGCCAAAAACCCTTGATCAAAAAACAACCACACGCCTGCAAGCCACGATTCTAAAGGCTTTCAGCCAGCTACTCCCACGTTACCCACAGCCAGTTCCACAGCAAACGGGGACAACTCAAAACGGTGACAAAACAATGAATTACGGCGGCTTTATGTCGCGGTTTCACAAAGGTTCTGGAGGGTTGTCCACAATTCTCGCCTTGGCACAGGAAAGGGGTGGATTACAAGATTTTCATACCCCGCCCAGCCCCTGTGGGTCGTGATGAGTTCGAAAATTGATAAAAAAACCGGCGATCACTCGCCGGTTCTTTTCATTACAACAACAGCCTCAATGCCCACCCAGGTACGCGTTGCGCACCTCCTCGTTGGCGAGCAGTTCCTTGCCAGTACCGGTCAGGCGGATTTCACCGTTGACCATTACATAGGCGCGGTCCGACAGCTTGAGGGCATGGTTGGCGTTCTGTTCCACCAGGAAGATGGTCATGCCGGTGGAGGCCAGCTCCCGCAAGGTGGCGAAGATCTGTTTCACCACGATCGGCGCCAACCCCAGGCTTGGCTCGTCGAGCAGCAACAACTTCGGCCGGCTCATCAATGCCCGGGCAATGGCAAGCATTTGCTGCTCGCCGCCGGACATGGTCATGGCCCGCTGGTTGCGCCGTTCCTTGAGCCGCGGGAACAGTTCGAACATGCGTTGCATGTCTTCGCTGGCGTGCTGGTCACCGATGGGGATAGTCCCCATCAGCAGGTTTTCCTCGACGGTCATGTCGGGGAAGACCCGCCGCCCTTCCGGCGACTGGGCAATGCCGTTGGAGGCGATGTAGTGGGACGATTTGTGGGTAATGTCCACACCCCGATAGATAATCTGCCCGCCCGCCGCTCGCGGCTGGCCGAAGATCGACATCAGCAGGGTCGACTTGCCCGCACCGTTGGAGCCGATCAGGCTGACGGTCTCGCCTTCGTCGATGCGCATCGAGACTTTCTTCAGGGCCTGGATCGGCCCGTAGAACACGTCCAGTTCCTTGAGTTCGAGGATAGGTCCACTCATACCAGTTCCTCTTCATCGGCACCCAGGTAGGCCGCGATCACCTTCGGATCGTTGCGAATCGCCTCGGGACCGCCCTCGGCGATCACGTTGCCGTGGTCCAGCACCACGATGTGGTCGGAAATGCTCATTACCATGCCCATGTCGTGTTCAATCAGCACCACGGTCAGATCATGCTCGTCGCGCAACACCCGGATCATCCCGCTCAGCGCTTCGGTTTCCTGAGGGTTGAGGCCGGCGGCCGGTTCGTCGAGGCAGATGATCTGCGGACGGGTGCACATGGCCCGGGCGATTTCCAGGCGGCGTTGCTGGCCGTAGGAAAGCTCCCCTGCCAGGCGGTTGGCGCAATCCACCAGGTCCACCACTTCAAGCCAGTAGAAGGCGTGGTCCAAGGCGTCGCTCTCAGCCTTGCGGTAGCCCTTGGTGTTGAGGATCCCCGCCACCAGGTTGCGGTTGACCCACATGTGCTGGGCCACCAGCAGGTTTTCCAGCACCGACATTTCCTTGAACAGGCGTATGTTCTGGAAAGTCCGCGCCAGGCCGGCGCGGTTCACCAGGTGGGTGCCGCCGAACATCTTGTAGAACAGCCGGCTGGCGAAGGCTCTCGGCGAGAAGAAGTCGGTCGGGCGAAACGGTTCGCCCAAGAGCTTGATCACGTTGGTCCGTTGGCCGCGCACATTGAGTTCGATCTTGCCGCCGGAAGCCTTGTAGAAGCCGGTCAGGCAGTTGAACACCGTGGTCTTGCCCGCACCGTTGGGGCCGATCAGGGCGAAGATCGAGTTGCGCTTGACCTGCAGGCTGACATCGCTGAGGGCCTTGATGCCACCAAATTGCATCATCAGGTTTTCGACTTGAAGTACGACTTCACTCATGGCTCTGCCCTCTTTCATACGCCAGGGCACCTTTACGCGGTGTCACACCAGTACGGCTGATGCGGATCAACCCGCGAGGTCGCCAGATCATCATCAACACCATCAGTACGCCGAACAGCAGCACGCGGTACTCGGAGAAGCTGCGCAGCAGCTCCGGTGCCACCGTGAGCACGAATGCAGCGATCACCACGCCAACGGTCGAGCCCATGCCCCCGAGTACCACGATCGCCAGGATCAGCGCCGACTCGAAGAAGGTGAACGACGCCGGGTTGACGAAGCCCTGGTAGCTGGCAAAGAACACACCGGCCAGGCCAGCGGTGGAAGCACCGATGGTGAAGGCCGAGAGCTTGACCAGCACGTGGTTCAAGCCCATCGAGCGACAGGCGATCTCGTCCTCACGCAAGGCTTCCCAAGCGCGGCCAACCGGCATGCGAGTCAGGCGATGCTTGATGTAAAGCACCAGCAGCACCGTGATGAACAGGACGACGTAGATGAACAGGAATTTCAGGTTCGGGTTGTACTCGATGCCGAAGAACTCGTGGAACGGCACCCCGCCATCTTTCGCCCTGCGGCCAAACTCCAGGCCGAAAAAGGTCGGTGACGGCACCTGCATGCCATTCGGGCCGCCGGTGAACGACAGCCAGTTGTTGAGCACCAGGCGAATGATCTCGCCGAACCCCAGGGTCACGATGGCCAGGTAGTCACCGTGCATCCGCAATACGGGGAACCCCAGTATGCATCCGGCCATGGCCGCCGCGATGGCCGCCAAGGGCAGCACCGTCCAGAAACCCAACCCCAGGTATTGGTAGCCCAGCGCCAGGCCATAGGCGCCGATGGCGTAGAACGCCACGTAACCCAGGTCGAGCAGCCCCGCCAGGCCGACCACGATGTTCAGGCCCAGGCCCAACAGCACGTAGATCAAGCCGAGGATGACCACGGTGAGCACGTATTTGTTGGCAAAGAACGGGAACACGATGGCAATCACGATCAGGGCCGGGATGATCCAGCGCAGGCGCGACTTGTAGTCCGGTGGCAGCACATGCACGCCTGACCCCGGGCTCTCGAAGCCCTGGAGCACCTTCAGTCCCCTGGAGGTTTGCAGGAACAGGCTCAGGGCAAAGCGCCCGATCATCACGATCGCCACCAGCCAGCCGACGCGGGCCGGTTGCAGGTTGAAGCTGTAGCCTTCGAGCACCACGCCGACAATCGGCCCGAACACGATCAGCGAGATCAGGCCGGCCAGGATCGCGTCGATGACGCTTCGTTTGATATCAATCGGTTTATTGGCAGCAGACATACTTATACCTTCGCCACGAGTGGGCGACCCAACAGGCCTTGGGGACGGAAAATCAGAATCAGCACCAGCAGCGAGAAACTGAACACGTCTTTGTAGTCGGAGTTGATCAGACCGGAGAACAGCGACTCGGAGATCCCGAGGATGATCCCGCCGAGCATGGCCCCAGGCAGGGAACCGATGCCGCCGAGTACTGCCGCGGTAAACGCCTTGATGCCGATGATAAAGCCGGCATAGAAGTCGAACGTGCCGTAGTTCATGGTGATCAGCACACCGGCCAGGGCCGCCATGGCCGCGCCGATGATGAACACGTAGGAAATCACCCGGTCGGTGTTGATCCCCAGGATGGAGGCCATCTTGCGGTCTTGCTGGGTGGCGCGACACATGCGTCCCAGCTTGGTGTACTTGATGATGTAGGTGAGCACGGCCATCCCGGCGAATGCCGCCACCAGGATAAAGATCTTGGTATAGGTCAATTGCACGAAACCACTGCCGATCTCGACGCGCATGGCGCCTTCGAGCAGCGTTGGCACGCCTTGTTGGCGGGCGCCCTGGCTGATCTGTGCGTAGTTCTGCAGGATCAACGAGATGCCGATGGCACTGATCAACGGTGCCAGCCGGGTCGAGTTGCGCAAAGGCTTGTAGGCGACGCGTTCGATGACCCAGCCGTAAACCCCGGTGACCACCACCGTGAATACGAGAGTGCCGAGAATCATCAGCGGGAAGGATTCGATACCGAAGTAAGCCAGCAGAGCCAGACTGATTGCCGCGAGGTAGGCGGAAATCATGTAAACCTCGCCGTGGGCGAAGTTAATCATGCCGATGATGCCGTAGACCATTGTGTAGCCGATGGCGATCAGACCATAGACCGACCCGAGGGTCAGGCCATTGATCAGTTGCTGCAGGAAAATACCATCCATAACGCAATCTCACGCAGTGAGAACCTGCACACCCGTGGGTGCGCGGCTCTTCTAAGGAAAATACAGATTTACGTCAGAGCAATGTCAGGCGCGACCGGCGCGCGGCCCCTGGAACCGGGACTTACCCGGTTCCCAAAGGAGGCTTGGCCGGTCGCTCCAGCCCTTACTTCTGTTTTTCCAGCTGGTGGTATTTGCCTTCCTTGTCCCACTGGTAAACCACGTAGTCGGAGACCTTCAAGTCGCCCTTGCTGTCCCAGTCCTTCTTGCCCATCACGGTCTGGACCGGGTTGGCCTTGAGCCACTTGGCCGCGTCTTCGCCCTTGTTGGATTTGGAGCCGTTGAAAGCGGCTGCCAGGGCCTGGACCGAAGCGTAGGCGTACAGGGTGTAGCCTTCAGGCTCGGTGCCGTTCTTGCGGAACTCGTCAACCACGGCCTTGCTGTCTGGCAGCAGGCGAGGGTCGGCGCCGAAGGTCATGTACACGCCATCGACGTACTGCGCGCCACCGGCGGTGGTCACCAGTTCGTCGGTGACGATGCCGTCGTCGGACATAAACTTCACGTCCTTGAGGCCTTGCTCACGCAACTGGCGAACCAGCGGGCCGGCTTCCGGGTGCAGGCCGCCGAAATAGACCACGTCGGCGCCCTCCGAACGGATCTTGGTCACCACGGCGCTGAAGTCTTTTTCGCCGCGGGTCAGGCCCTCGTACAGCACCGGCTTGACGCCACGCTTGGTCAGCTGGGCCATGGTTGCATCCGCCAGGCCCTGGCCGTAGGTGTCCTTGTCGTGCAGTACCGCGACTTTCTTGCCCTTGAGCACGTCGACGATGTAGTCGCCCGCCACGATGCCTTGCTGGTCGTCACGACCGCACATGCGGAACATCGCGCTCAGGCCACGCTCGGTGACTTTCGGGTTGGTCGAACCGGGAGTAATGGCGATGATGCCGGCTTCGTCATAGACCTCGGAGGCCGGGATGGTATTGGACGAGCAGAAGTGCCCGACCACGCCGATCACCTTGTCCTGCTCCACCAGGCGGTTGGCCACGGCCACGGCCTGCTTGGGCTCGCAGGCGTCGTCGCCGGCCACCAGCACAATCTTCTCGCCGTTGACGCCACCCGCCTTGTTGATGACGTCGGCTGCCGCCTGGGCACCCTTCATGTACTGCTCGCCAAATGCAGCGTTGGCGCCGGTCATCGGCCCCGCCACACCAAATTTCACATCAGCTTGAGCAAACGCAGAAACACCCAGCGCAGTTGCTACTGCGAGGGCCAGGAAGCCTTTCTTGTAAAACGTCTGGGACATGAGGTGGTGCTCCAAGGTTTTTTTTAGTTGGCACTGCGACTTCATTCACTGAAAAGCTCAGAGCAAGGGCCGTGCCATCGGTTTTTTATTCTGAAAAAAGTCACTGCTTTATTGTTATTTTGACTGTTTCGGGCCCTTTTTCATTGGGCGTGCAACCGTCTAAACCGCGCGAGGTGCAACCTATAATCTAAATCGGTAAAACCCTCCATGAGCCATCATTGCAACCAATGGACGAAACGGCGTGCAACCACGCTGTAACAACCTGCGTCACCGAACTGCACACCACCGGTGCGCGATTGCTACGACCTGCACCATAACAGGCTAGCCGCTGCGCTGGAAAACGCCGCCGTGCGTAACACTTTTCAACACTCAGATGACAAGCCGCAGGCACTGGCCCGCGTGATACAGCGAAAAACCCGCCTCATACAGGCAACTGCGCAGGCCAACCCCAGCCAGTGGCTGCATGGGGGCGAACGGAATCGGTAGCGCCTTGGCGTCGCCGTGGCACAAATAGTCGGCGAAGGCCTTGCCGACCACCGTACCGGTGGTCACGCCCCGGCCGTTGTAGCCAGTCACGGCCACCAGTCCGGGCGCAGGCTCGAACAGGCGCATCAGGTGGTCGGGTGTGAAGGCAATGCAACCGGTCCAGGTGCATTCCCACTCCACCGCCTTGAGGTAGGGAAAATAGTGCCGCTGGACCCGGTCGGCCCACGCCTTGAGGAACCAGGTCGGCTTGCGATTGCCGTTGCCCAGGCTGCCCAGCAGCAGGCGGCCGTCCTTGTCCCGACGGATGCTGCTCAACACCTGGCGAGTGTCCCACGAGCCCTGACCACCGGGCAGGATGCGCCGGGCCGCCTCGTCATCCAGCGGCACCGAGGCAACCTGATAGTAATAACCGGGGAAGAAATTGCGCCGCAGCTCGGTCCAGTCGCCCTCGGTGTAGGCGTTGGACGCGATCACCACCTGCTCGGCCAGCACCGAACCCTGGGCCGTCTGCACCGACCAGCGCTGGCCCTGGCGCTCCAGGCGCGTGACCGGGGAGTGGTCGAACAAGTGGCCACCCAGATCCTTGGCAGCCTTGGCCAACCCGCTGGCGTAGGCCATCGGGTTGAGCGTGCCGGCCCGTCGGTCGAGCAGTGCGGCGGCAATTTTCGAGGTGCCAGTGGCGTCGACACAGGCCTGGCCGGTCAACAGCTCCACCGGCGCGCCCCGACGCTTCCATTGTGCTTCGCGACTGCGCAGGTCGGCCTCGCCCCGGGCGTTATGGGCCATGTGCAAGGTGCCTTCGCGGCGCAATTGGCAATCGATGCCGTATTTGTCGACCAGACTGAACACCAAGGCCGGCGCGGCCCCCAGCATGCGGTTGAGCTGGCTGCCCACCGCCTCGCCAAACCCGGCCTCGATGTCATCCGGTGGAATCCACAGGCCGGCGTTCACGAGGCCGACGTTACGCCCCGATCCGCCATGCCCGGCCCGATGGGCTTCCAGTACCACCACACGCTTGCCTTGCTCAAGCAAGTGCACCGCCGCCGACAGCCCGGTGAAACCTGCGCCGATCACACAGACATCCGCCGTGACTTCGCCGCTGAGCGAGGTGTTTTCAGGCCTTTGCGGCGTCAGATTTTCCCACAGACATTCTTCGCGTAACGGCATTGCCAGACTCCAACAGAAACCTAACAAACACTGAGTTCAATGTGGGAGCGAGCCTGCTCGCGATAGCGGAGTATCAGTCAGATCGTTATCACTGAAATGACGCCATCGCGAGCAAGCTCGCTCCCACAGGGGCACGCTTGGCAGACTCGACCTCAGTCGAAGGTAATCCCCTGCGCCAACGGCAGCTCCAGCGAGTAGTTGACGGTGTTGGTCTGGCGGCGCATGTAGCCGCGCCACGCGTCGGAGCCGGATTCGCGACCGCCGCCGGTTTCTTTCTCGCCACCGAACGCACCACCGATTTCCGCACCGCTCGGGCCGATGTTGACGTTGGCGATGCCGCAGTCGCTGCCCACGGCCGACATGAATTGCTCGGCTTCACGCACATCGGTGGTGAAGATGCACGACGACAAACCTTGGGGTACGGCGTTGTTCAGGTGCAGGGCCTCGGCGAAGTCCTTGTAGCCGACCACGTAGAGGATCGGTGCGAACGTTTCGTGGCGCACCACGTCGCTCTGCTCGGGCATCTCGACGATGGCCGGCGACACGTAATAGGCATTCGGGAACTGGTCTTCGAGCTGGCGCTTGCCGCCAAACACCCGCCCGCCCTCGCTCAGGGCCTGCTCCAGGGCGTCTTGCATGTTGTCGAAGCTGTGCTTGTCGATCAGCGGCCCCACCAGGTTGCCTTCCAGCGGATGGCCGATGCGCACTTTCGAATAAGCGGCCTTGAGGCGGGTGACGATTTCTTCTTTCACCGACTCATGGGCGATCAGCCGGCGCAGGGTCGTGCAACGCTGGCCTGCCGTGCCGACGGCGCTGAACAGGATGGCGCGCACGGCCATGTCCAGGTCGGCGCTCGGCGCCAGGATCATGGCGTTGTTGCCGCCCAGTTCCAAGATGCTGCGGGCGAAACGCGCGGCGACTTTTGGCGCCACTTCACGGCCCATGCGGGTGCTGCCGGTGGCACTGATCAACGCCACGCGCGGATCGTCCACCAGCGCTTCACCGGCGTCGCGACCGCCAATAATCACTTGGCTCAGGTACGGTGGTGCGTCGCTGAAATTCTTCAGCACGCGCTCGAACAGCGCCTGGCAAGCCAGGGCGGTGAGCGGGGTTTTCTCCGACGGTTTCCAGATCACGGCATTGCCGCACACCAGCGCCAGCGCGGTGTTCCAAGCCCAGACCGCCACCGGGAAGTTGAAGGCGCTGATGACGCCGACCACACCCAGCGGATGCCAGGTTTCACGCATGTGGTGGCCAGGACGCTCGGAGGCGATGGTCAGGCCGTACAACTGGCGCGACAGGCCGACGGCGAAATCGCAGATGTCGATCATCTCCTGCACTTCGCCCAGGCCTTCCTGGGTGATCTTGCCGGCTTCCCACGACACCAGTTCGCCAAGGTCGGCCTTGTATTCGCGCAACAGGTCGCCGAACTGACGCACCAGCTCGCCGCGGCGCGGTGCCGGAACCTTGCGCCACAAGTCGAAAGCGTGTTCGGCGCGACTGACCTGTTGCTCGACTTCGGCGGCGCCCTCCCAGTTCACGGCGCCGATGCGACTGCCATCGATGGGCGAATGCACGGGCTGTGTGCCGTTCTGGTACAGGACCGGGGCGACGCCCAGACGATCAAGCAATGCAGCAACCATGGAAATTTCCTCAAACGTAAGACATGGGATCGGCAGCCGGACGATGACGGCTGATCAGACCTGTAGTTTTAGCTGGCCCGAGACTTGCCAACAAACGACCTTTAAGCGAGATATCATTCCGTTTATTCATGCTGTCCATGCAGAGCGACCAGAACAAGGCCTGATCATGCTCAACAAACGCTATTTGCCGTCGATCACCGCGCTGCAATGCTTCGAAGCGGTGACCCGCCACCTGAGCTTCACCCGCGCCGCCGAAGAGCTGAACCTGACCCAGAGCGCGGTCAGCAAGCAGGTCGCGCAGTTGGAAGAACTGTTGCAGCACCTGCTGTTCCGGCGAGTACGCCGGCGCCTGCAACTAACGCCGGCCGGCGATTTGTACCTGGCTGAAGTGCGAAAAATCCTCACGCAGGTGGAGATGTCGACCCATTACCTGCGTTCCTACGGCGGTGACACCGAAGTCCTGCGCGTTTCCACCCCGCCCACCTTCGGCGCCCGCTGGCTGGTTCCGCGCCTGAAGGGATGGCGGCTGCGGCATCCGAAGATTCACCTGGACCTGTGCAGCGAGCAGGAAGCCGACGACCTGCTGCAAGGGCGCAGTGACCTGGCGTTCTACTTTGGCCAGGGTTCGCGCCCAGGCACCGAATCGCTGAAGCTGTTCGGCGAAGAGCTGGTGCCGGTCTGCGCACCCGGCAGCCTGCCAGCCAAGCCGTTCAGCGACCCGACGCAACTGACGGACCTGGTGCTGCTGCAAAACGCATCACGTCCACAGGCCTGGCACGACTGGTTCGGCAACCAGGGTTACCACACCGAGCACAGCTACCACGGGCCCCGCTTCGAAACGTTCTATATGTGCATCCGCGCGGCCCAGGTCGGTTGCGGCGTCGCGCTGCTGCCCAGGTTCCTGGTGGAGGAAGAACTGGCCGACGGCAAGCTGGTCATCGCCTGGCAGCATGCGATGCCCAGCAGCAATGCCTATTACCTGGCCTACCCCGAGCATTCGGCGGAAGTACCCAAGGTGCGGTTGTTTGTGGAATGGATGTTGGAGCAGCTCGAGGCTCCCATGGCACCTTGAGAATGCTATCGCGGGCAAGCCTTGCTCCCACAGAGTTGTGGCAGCTTGTGGGAGCAAGGCTTGCCCGCGATAAGGCCCATTGGTCATATCAAGACACTCCACCAAAAAATCGCTGGCAATACCCACCACGGTTATGCGCCACTAGCCCTTTCTCTACAAACCGCTGCATCCCGCTGCCCAGCGCAGTGGCCAGCCTGGAGACTCCGCCATGAGCGAGAGCGTATTTGCCGATCGCATCGTGCAGAACCTGCTCGACACCGACTTCTACAAACTGACGATGATGCAGGCGGTGCTGCACAACTACCCCAACGTCGAAGTCGAATGGGAATTTCGCTGCCGCAACCGCGAGGACCTGAGCCCATACCTGGCGGAAATCCGCTTCCAGATCGAACGCCTCGCCGAGCTGAGCCTGAGCGCCGACCAGTTGAGTTTCCTGGAGCGCATCAGCTTCCTGAAGCCGGACTTCCTGCGCTTTCTGGGTCTGTTTCGCTTCAACCTGCGCTACATCCACACCGGCATCGAAAACGGTGAGCTGTTTATCCGCCTGCGCGGACCGTGGTTGCATGTGATCTTGTTCGAGGTCCCGCTGCTGGCCATCGTCAGCGAGGTGCGCAACCGCTACCGCTACCGCGAGGTGGTCCTGGAACAGGCGCGCGAGCAGTTGTATCGCAAGTTCGACTGGCTGAGCGCCAACGCCAGCGCCGATGAACTGGCGGAGCTGCAAGTGGCGGACTTCGGCACCCGTCGGCGGTTTTCCTACCGCACCCAGGAAGAAGTGGTGAACGTGCTCAAGCACGATTTCCCCGGGCGTTTCGTGGGAACCAGTAACGTACACCTGTCCCGGGAGCTGGACATGAAACCCTTGGGCACCATGGCCCACGAATGGATCATGGCCCACCAGCAGTTGGGGCCACGGTTGATCGACAGCCAGATCGCCGCACTCGATTGCTGGGTGCGCGAGTACCGCGGCTTGCTGGGGATCGCGCTGACCGACTGCATCACCATGGATGCGTTCCTGACCGACTTCGATCTGTTCTTCGCCAAACTGTTCGACGGCCTGCGCCACGACTCCGGGGACCCCGTGCTCTGGGGCGAAAAAGCCATCGCCCACTACCACCAGCTCGGCATCGACCCGATGAGCAAGACCCTGGTGTTCTCCGATAGCCTGACTTTGCCCAAGTGCCTGGATATTTTCCGCGCATTGCAGGGTCGCATTAATGTCAGCTTCGGCATTGGTACCAACCTGACCTGCGACATTCCGGGTGTAGAGCCCACGAGCATCGTGCTTAAAATGATCAGCTGTGACGGGCAACCCGTGGCCAAGATTTCAGACGAGCCCGGCAAGACCCACTGCAAGGACCCGAATTTCGTCGCCTACATGCGACACGTTTTCCAAGTACCTGCCACCCTTTCAGGCACATCAAGCAAGGAGTGAATTCATGCAAGCCGTACAGCGTGAGATTGCTGAACAGCTCAAGGTCCAGCCGCCGTTCGCCGGTGAGGCTGCCCTCAAGGCCGAGATCGCCCGCCGGGTGAGTTTTATCCAGGATTGCCTGGTCAACTCCGGGCTCAAGAGCCTGGTGCTGGGCATCAGCGGCGGGGTCGACTCGTTGACCGCCGGCCTGCTGGCCCAACGCGCCGTGCGCGAGCTGCGGGAGCAAACCGGCAACGCCGCCTACAAGTTCATCGCCGTGCGCCTGCCGTACGAAACCCAGTTCGATGAGCATGAGGCACAAGCCTGCGTCGACTTCATCGAGCCGGACGAGCGTCACACCGTCAACATCGGCCCGGCGGTCAAGGCGCTGGCCAAGGAGATCCTGGCGTTCGAAGGCAAGGCTCCAGGCTCGCGGGATTTCGTGCTGGGCAACTCCAAGGCGCGCATGCGCATGGTGGCCCAGTACTCCATCGCCGGGGCCGAGCAAGGCCTGGTGATCGGCACCGATCACGCGGCCGAAGCCGTGATGGGCTTCTTCACCAAGTTCGGTGACGGCGCCTGTGACCTGGCGCCGCTCAGCGGCCTGGTGAAAAACCAGGTCCGGGCCATCGCCCGGGACTTCGGCGCGCCGGAGTCGCTGGTGGAAAAAGTCCCTACTGCCGACCTTGAGGACCTGTCCCCAGGCAAACCGGACGAAGCCTCCCACGGCGTGACCTACGCCGAGATCGACGCCTTCCTGCATGGCGAGCCAGTGGACGAGAAGGCCTTCAAGATCATCTGCGAGACCTATCGCAAGACCGAGCACAAGCGGGTGATGCCTTACGCCCCATAACGGGCATACAAGCCCGCTCCCACAGAGGGGGTTGTGGCAGGCACAAAAAAAGCGCCCTGCACGAGGGGCGCTTTCCTGGGGGGCCGGCCGGGATGAATTACTTCAGGGTCACCGTGCCTTTCATCATCGAGATGTGGCCTGGGAACGAGCAGAAGAAACCATATTTTTCAGCGGCGTTGAGTTTCGAGACGTCGAAGGTCACCGAGTCGCTCTCTCCGCCACCGATGATCTTGGTATGACCAATGATGCGAGCGTCACCTTCCTTGAGGTAGTTCTTGTCCACGCCAGCGGCCATGCCGTCGGTGGCGATGGCCTGCATGTCGGCCTCTTTGCTCAGCACCCAGTTATGGCCCATGACGTTCTTCGGCAAAGAACCCGTATGCTTCAGCTCGACGGTGAAGATCTTGCAGCTCTTGTCGATTTCGATGGCCTTGGTATTGAAGGACATCTGGTCGGTCGACTCGATGGTGGTCTTGCAATTCTCTGCTGCCATCAGTTGACTACTGGCCAGCGTCAACAGGGATACAGCTACAAGTTTGGCAAACATGGTGAATCTCCAAGGCATGGTTAACAAAATTCCATCAAAGGGGAAGACTGCCTGATTTCCAGACAAGTTCCTATGACCTGAATCAACGATTGTATACAACTTAAGGCTATCAGCCTGATGGACACAATCTACGAGCCAGCGGTATGAGGGGGCCACTATGATCGGCCTCAACACCTTACCGGAGCGCCTGTCATGAACTTCAACAGCCTGTTGTGCAGCTTGCTCGCCGCCTACGCCTGCGGCGCCAGTGGTACCTACGAGAAACCTTCGCGCGAGGCCTGAAGCCTTTGCGCGACGCCCCGCAGGCTTTACTCTGGGCGCATCACTGCCCTTGGAGTAAAGCATGTCCTTAGCGTCTGTTTGTGTATTTTGCGGCGCCAGCACCGGCGCCGACCCGGCCTACCGTGAAGCGGCGCAAGCCCTGGGACGCGCATTGGCGGAACGAAAACTGACCCTGGTCTACGGTGGCGGCGCGGTCGGCCTGATGGGCATCGTGGCCGACGCAGCCCTGGCGGCGGGCGGCGAAGTCATTGGCATCATTCCCCAAAGCCTGAAGGACAAGGAAATCGGCCACAACGGCCTGACACGCCTGGAAGTGGTTGATGGCATGCATGCCCGCAAGGCACGCATGGCCGAACTCAGCGACGCCTTCATCGCGCTCCCCGGCGGCCTCGGTACACTGGAAGAGCTGTTCGAAGTCTGGACCTGGGGCCAGCTCGGCTATCACGGCAAGCCGCTGGGACTGCTGGAAGTGAACGGCTTCTACAGCAAGCTCACCGGTTTTCTCGACCACATCGTCAGCGAAGGCTTCGTCCGCGCAGCTCATCGCGACATGCTGCAAGTCAGCGAATCCCCCAAGGATCTGCTCGACGCGCTGGCGGAATGGCAGCCGTCGGTCCAGCCAAAGTGGACCGAACAAAAGCCTGATTGACCGTACAGGTTGTTCCCTTTGTGGAGCGAGCCGGCTCGCCTTCACAAAGGGATGGATTAGCCCTCCAACGGCATCACCGTCACCCGCACCTCGGGATCATGGCTGCCGCCCCCCAGGATCACGCCCCGCAGGGGTGAGACATCGGAAAAGTCTCGGCCCCAGGCCAAGGTAATGTGCTCCAGGGCCGGCTGCACATTGTTGGTCGGGTCGAAGTCCACCCACCCCAGCACCGGACAGAACACCGAGACCCAGGCGTGGGACGCATCGGCGCCGATCAGCCGTGGCTGGCCGGGCGGTGGCTGGGTCAAGAGGTAGCCGCTGACGTAGCGCGCCGCCAGCCCGCGAGAACGCACACACGCCAGCATCAAGTGGGCAAAGTCCTGGCACACCCCGCGACGCCGCTCCAGCACCTCCACCAAAGGCGTCGCCACCTGGGTCGCCTCGGCATCGAAGGTGAACTCCTCGAAGATCTTCTCCATCAACGCCTGGACGCCGACCATCAACGGTCGCCCCGTCGGGAAACAGCTTTCGGAAAACTCGACGAAACGGCGCTTGAGGTGCACATAGGGCGATTCGAAACGGTAACGGCACGCGTCCAGCAGCTCTGCCGCAAGGGGTCGGCCACTGCTGTAGGTCAGCGCGTTACGGGTCGTTTCCCAGGCCGGGGACAGGCTGAAATCCAATGCGGGACGGGCCAGCACCTCGACGCTCAGGCGAGCATTGACCAACAGTTCGTCGTGAGGTCGTTCGAACGCCAGGCGGGTCAGCGGGTTGCCAAACACATCCAGCTCGTCGCGGCGAATCGTCGGTTCCGGGCTGATCAGCAATTGCTGCTCGGTGCAGCGCTGCCAGACACAGGCCCGCGGCCAAAGGTGCGCCAGTTGCTGGGCCAGGGACACCGGGCTGTCGTAGTGGTAATGCGTGTCGTGGAAAATCTGGTAGCGCGCGTTCATCAGACGGACACCGTACGCTGGCTGACGTCATCGACGTGGGCAAAATGGCGCAAGGCCAGGCGATCGGATACCTGGGCACTGACATCGGCGACTTCCTGCAACAGGTCGGCCAGCCCATCGAGCGCTGCGCACAGGCTGGCCTCACCGAACAAGGGGTTTTCCAGGCAGCGCAGGTCAAAGCGTGACAGGCGTGCGACCAGCTCCGGCAAGGCGGTCTCCCGGGGGACGGCAAAATCATCGTTCAAGCGCTTGAGGGTGCGGGTCACCAGTTTCAACTGGAACAGCACCGCGTGGGGGTTCTGCTCGTCCAGCAGCAGCAAGTCGAGCACCGGGATCAGTTGAGCCACCGCCAGATAGCGCGAGCGATAGGTGATGCTGCTGTTGCCCAGTTCCAGCAACCACTCAAGCCCCGCCTGGTCGAACACCGCCTCGCCCCGCAGGAATGCCGCCAGGCTGCTGCTCAAAAATTGCAAACGCTCCAGGCGCCGGCCGATCATCAAGAAGCGCCAGCCCTCGTCACGGGTCATGTCGTCCAAGGCAAACCCGGACAATGCCGCCAGTGACATCACCAAGCGGTTGAGGAAATCCAGCAGCTCGCCGAAATCCGGTTGCCCGGTCTCAAGCTCCAGCGCTTCGCGCTGCAATTCCACCAACGCCTGCCAGTTTTCCCGGGACAGCTTGCCCCGCACCTGCGAAGCCGCCCATTGCAGGCGTTGCAGGTTGGAGCGCAGGCTGAACGACCAGTCTTCCCCCAGCAATGCGGCCAGCAGGCGCTCGGGCAGCTCACCCTCATCGGGCAGCAGCATCAGGCTTTCCCCCAACGACACGGCCGATTGCAGCGCCTGCGGGTCGTCACCGTCGACGTAACGCGCCAGCATGATCCGCAGCAGGCGAGCGCTGTCATCGCAACGCTCACAGTAGCGACCGAACCAGAACAGGTTTTCCACCACCCGTGACGGCAGGTAAGGGTCGCGCCGGACCAGGTCATGCACGCCGACCGTTCGTTGGGCCTTCCATTGTTCGCTACCGGAGGCCTGTTCCCCCAGCACCCAGGTATCCTTGCTGGCGCCACCGCGCTGCATCGACACCACCTCGGCATCCGCGTCGGCGGCCACGCGGGTCAGGCCGCCAGGCAGCACGCGATAGCCATCCTGCCCGGCCACCGCGTACACGCGCATGCCGATAGCCCGTGGCTGGATCTGGCCGTCCTCGGCCTGCCAGACCGGTGCCTGGGACAGTTGCGCCAGTTCCTGGGCGACATAGGCGTAGGGCCGAGCCTGCAGGCGTGCCGCCAGTTGATCGCGCTGCGCCTCACTCAGGTCGCGACCGAACACCGGACCGAAACTCTGGGAAGGGAACGCCGGCTTGATCAGTAACTGCGGCAACTTCTCCAGGGCTTGTGCCAATACCGGTGGTTCGCCGCACCACCAGGTGGCGATGGATGGCAACAGCAGTTCCTCACCGAACAGGAATTCGTTGATTTTTGGCAAAAAGCCCAACAGGCCTGGCGACTCCAGCACGCCGCTGCCCAAGGCATTGGCCACCAGCACCCGCCCTTGCCGCACGGCCTCCAGCAAGCCCGGCACGCCCAGGGCCGAGTCGGTGCGCAGCTCCAGGGGATCGCAGAAATCATCGTCGAGCCGGCGCATGATGGCGTGGACCCGGCGCAGCCCGCTGAGGGTCTTGAGGTAGACCGTGGCGTCCCGCACCGTCAGGTCGCCGCCCTCGACCAAGGGATAGCCCAACTCGCGCGCCAGGTAGAGATGCTCGAAATAGCTTTCGTTGAACCGCCCCGGCGTCAACAGCACCACCAACGGCGGCTCACCATCGCTGGGCGCCTGGCGCACGAGGGTTTCCTGCAAGGTCCGGAAGAAGCCGGAGAGGTGTTGCACCTTGAGGTCGCGGTACAGGTCCGGGAAGGCGCGGGAAACGATCATGCGGTTTTCCAACGCATAACCAGCCCCCGAGGGTGCCTGGGTCCGGTCTGCGGTGACCCACCAGCGACCGTCGGGGGTGCGCGCCAGATCCACCGCGTAGAGGTGCAGGAAGATACCCTCGGGCGGTGCGATGCCCTGGCAGGGCCAGAGAAAATTGTTGTGCCCAAACACCAGCTCCGCCGGCAACACCCCCTCGCGGATCAAGCGTTGCGGCCCGTACAGGTCCGCCAATACAGCATTGAGCAAGCGCCCACGCTGGGCGATTCCCGCCGCCAACTGCTTGCCTTCCTGGGGATCGATGACATGGGGCAGCAGATCGAGCTCCCACGGCCGGTCGGCGCCCTTGGGGTCCGCGTAGACGTTGTAGGTGACGCCGTTTTCCTGGATCTGTCGAGCCAGCAGTGCCTGACGCTGGATCAACTGGGCCTGGGTGCTGCGCTGCAACTGGTCGAACAACGGCCGCCAGTGCGCACGCACGGCCCCGCTGTCGTCCAACAGCTCGTGATAGGTGCCCGGGGTCAGCGGGTAACGGTCAAGCAGGTCAGGCATGGAAAGCTCGGCAGACGGCATTGAAAGATGAGACTAGCGCAAGCGCATGACGCCCGGATAGGTGTGTTTGTGTTGGATCCGGCCGGGGTTTTCAGACTGCAATCGTTGTGGCGAGGGAGCTTGCTCCCGCTGGGTTGCGCAGCAACCCTAAAACGGGGCCGCTTCGCCCACGCGCGGACCGGCCCCGCGGGAGCAAGCTCCCTCGCCACAGGGGCCACCTAGCGCTTCGGGGCCCCTTGAAAACGCCGCAGATCGAGCGTGAATGGAAACTCGTCGTCCCTTGCCAGGCTGGGTATCGGCAGTTTCCCGGGGGTGTGCCCGAGCCGGAAGAACCGCGCCATCCGCCGGCTCTCGGCCTCGTTGGCGTTCACCGGCAGGCTTTCATAGTTGCGCCCGCCCGGATGGGCCACGTGATACTGGCAACCGCCCACGGAACGTTGCGTCCAGGTATCGAGCAAGTCGAAGACCAATGGCGCGTGCACGGGGATGGTCGGTTGCAGGCAATTGGCCGGTTGCCAGGCACGGAAACGCAGCCCGGCAACGAATTCGCCCACCCGCCCGGTGGACTGCAACGGCACCGCCACGCCATTGCAGGTGAGCACGTAGCGTTGCGGCGCCAGGCCGTTGAGCTTGATCTGCAAGCGCTCCAGGGAGGAATCCACATAACGCACGGTGCCGCCCATCGCGCCCTCTTCCCCCAGCACATGCCAGGGTTCGAGGGCCTGGCGCAATTGCAGCTCGATGCCGCTGGCCGCGTAGTCGCCGACCTTGGGGAAGCGAAACTCCAGGTGCGCCGCAAACCATTCGGTGCGCAGCCCATAGCCGGCGGAGTTCAGCTCGGCGATCACATCGGCAAAATCCTGCTCGATGAAATGCGGCAACATGAACCGATCATGCAATTCGGTGCCCCAGCGCACCAGCTTCGCCGGCGCATAAGGCTCACGCCAGAACCGCGCCACCAGCGCCCGCAACAACAATTGCTGCGCCAGGCTCATGCGCGCATGGGGCGGCATTTCGAACGCGCGCAACTCCAACAGACCGAGGCGCCCAGTGGCACCGTCCGGCGAGTAGAGCTTGTCGATGCAGAACTCGGCCCGGTGCGTGTTGCCGGTCACGTCGATCAACAGGTTACGCAACAGCCGGTCGACCAACCAGGGCGGGCACGGCTCGCCGACCTCGGGCATCTGCGCGAAAGCGATTTCCAGCTCATACAACGCGTCGTTGCGCGCTTCATCGACCCGCGGCGCCTGGGACGTCGGCCCGATGAACAATCCGGAAAACAGGTAGGACAACGACGGGTGGTTGTGCCAGTAACCGATCAGACTGCGCAGCAGGTCGGGACGCCGCAGGAACGGTGAATCCGCCGGTGTCGCGCCACCCAATACGAAATGGTTGCCGCCGCCAGTACCGGTGTGCCGGCCATCGATCATGAATTTCTCGGTGGTCAGGCGGGTCTGGCGCGCCTGCTCGTAGAGAAACTCGGTGCGCTCGACCAACTCGTCCCAACTCGCCGAGGGCTGCACGTTGACCTCGATCACACCGGGGTCGGGGGTGATGCGCAAATTGCTCAGGCGCGGATCGCTCGGCGGCTCATAGCCTTCCAGCAGCACCGGACAACGCAGTTCCTCGGCCGTCGCCTCGATGGCACTGACCAGCTCCAGATAATCCTCAACCTGCGCAAGCGGCGGCATGAACAGGTACAGCCGGCCTTCGCGGGCCTCGGCGCAAAGGGCCGTGCGGGTCAGCCAGTCGGCAGATGCGTCGACCTCGGGAACGCGTTCCTGCTCAAGCACCGGCTCGCCGTGACGCGCCAGTTGCTCGGTGTCCGGCAGCTCGGGCAAATCCTGGTTCGGGTCGGTGGGGTGGATGAACGGGTACTCGGCGGCCGTCACCCAAGGCTGGGACGCCAGTGGCAGGCGATAGCCCAAGGGCGAATCCCCCGGCACCAGGCGGCAATGGTTGTCCCGCAGGTACCAGCGGCCGCTTTGCCATTGATCGCCCTTGGCCGTGCGGGCCAACGGCAGGACTTGGCCGATCACCTTGTCCAGGCCCTGGCTGAACACCTTGCGCAGCCGCGCACGCTCCTGGGCATCCTCCAGGCGTGGATCCTCGGCCGTAACGTTCGACGGCAACGTGCCTTCGCGCCACAAGTAGTAGAAGTTGTCTTCGTAGGCCGCGAACACGAATCGCGCGGGAATCTTCAAGCGCTCGGCGACGCTCGCCAGGAAACGCCCGGCCAGTTTTCCATCGGCGCCGTAGTCCTGCTGTTCATCGGCAATCAACGCGCTGTTGCGCCAGATCGGCACCCCGTCGCGCCGCCAGTAACAGTTGAGCGACCAGCGTGGCAGCTGCTCGCCGGGGTACCACTTGCCCTGGCCGAAATGCACCAAGCCCTGGGGCGCATAGTGATTGCGCATGCGCTGGAACAGCTCGGCGGAGAGCCGGCGCTTGTCCGGTCCGAGCGCTGCGGTATTCCATTCGGCGCCATCGGGGTCATCGATGGAAACAAAAGTCGGTTCGCCGCCCATGGTCAGGCGCACGTCACCTTCGCGCAGATCTTCATCGATCTGGTGGCCCAACGCCTGGATCGCTTGCCATTGCTCATCGGTGTAGGGCTTGGTGACCCGCGGCGCCTCCCATATCCGCTCCACCGACATCTCGTGGCTGAAGGCGCACTCACAAGGCTCCACCAGCCCGCTGATCGGCGCCGCCGACGAAGGGTCAGGGCTGCAAGCCAGCGGGATGTGCCCTTCGCCGGCGAACAGACCAGACGTCGCATCCAGGCCGATCCAGCCAGCTCCGGGCAGGTACACCTCGCACCAGGCGTGCAGATCGGTGAAATCCACCTCGGTGCCGGAGGGGCCATCGAGGCTTTTCACATCGGCGGTCAACTGGATCAGGTAACCGGAAACGAAACGGGCGGCCAGGCCCAGGTTGCGCAGCAGCTGCACCAGCAACCAGGCCGAATCGCGACAGGAACCGGAGGCATGCTCCAGGGTGTGCTCCGGCGTCTGGACGCCAGGCTCCATGCGGATCAGGTAATTGATGTCTTCGCTCAGGCGCTGGTTCAGCCCCACCAAAAAATCCACCGTCGGCAACGGCGTGCGGTCGATGCCGTCCAGATACGCCTTGAGCCGGGGCGTCAGCGGCAGGGTTTCCAGGTACGGCGCCAGCTCCTTGCGCTCATCGGCGGCATAGGCGAACGGGATTTTTTCGGCGTAGGGCTCAAGGAAGAAGTCGAACGGATTGAACACCGCCATTTCCGCCAGCAGATCGACTTCGATCCGCAGCTCCCGGTTTTTTTCGGGAAACACCAGCCGCGCGAGGTAATTACCCTGGGGATCCTGCTGCCAGTTGATGAAGTGCTGCTCGGGCAAAACCTTCAGGGCATAGGACAATATGCGCGTGCGGCTGTGGGCCGCCGGGCGCAGGCGAACGATCTGCGGGCCGAGTTCGACGGCGCGGTCATAGCGGTAATGCGTGACGTGGTGCAATGCGACATGGATCGACACGGCGTGCCTCCTGCGAGCCTGGGCGGTGATGAAAGCGGCGCAAGACTTATGCCATGCAGGCAGGCCGGACACTTTCTTCGTTTACACAAGCCAGTAGAGCACTAAAAACGCACGACGCCCGTGCCCAGGGACAAAGAAGCGCACATATATGTGGCGAAGCGGTAGCGAGTCGACTCAGCGGCGGGGGCGTGAGGCTTTGGCGGCTCGAATAATCAATTCGCGTTGGCGGCGGATTTCGACGAGTTTGCTGCGCATTTCGCGGTGGCGTTTACTGTTGAGCAACAGCAGGCCCAATAGGGGAAACAATACTGCCATCGCATAGAGGACTCTGTGTGGGCGCCCCTCAATGGTCGGCAATACGCTCAATAGACACAAAACCAGCAGTCCGACCAGTCCCCATACCCATCGCGGCCTCCCACGCATCACCATGAAATTGCAATGCACCGCGATCAACGTGACTGCCGCTCCTCCCAACACCGACCAAGTCGCTTGCTCACCGATTGTCGCTCCGGACAAATAGAACGTCACCAGCAAGGGAACAGCGCAGCCCAGAGAAAACAGCACTGAGAAAATGCCACCAATGAAGGTCGGTAAATAACGCGCAAAAAAACGCGACAGACTCAGGTCGTCCATTACTCCTCCAATTCTTCGTACAAGCCGACAGCAATAGTCTTCACATTTCCCGACAAGCTACTGCCGATCAGGCCAATCGTCGCCCCCAAAGAATCTTTGATCTGAGTAACCGTAGCGTGCTTGAGCTGGGTCGGAGTGAAACGCTTGGGCAACTCCCCAGCAAGCTGTTTGAGCTTGAGCATTTTTGGCGTCAGTCTTGGGTCGTTGATGCTTAGCAATTCTTTAGTCAATTTCGCCCGCTCTTGGCGATTCAGACCGCGCAGGATTTCACGCAGACTTTTGCCGGTGGTAGCCTTCGCCACTTTCACCAGTTTTATGGTTGTCAAGGCAGAAGCTCCGACTCCCAGTAATGAGGCGGCATCGAGACCGATCGAGGCGTATTGGTACCACTCCTCGCTGTCCAATTTGTCATTGATTTGTGGGCTGGCCACTTCAGCCCCTGTGCGGATGACTCCGATAACGCACTGCGCAGAACTAGCAACCGCCGCGGTATAACCCAGAGCAGCTACTACGGAACTGGCGCCCGCGCTGAAGGGAATCGCAATAGTGCCACTGAGCACGACAATCCAGCCCAGCACCGCTCCTGTGCAAGATAGCGTGGTATTGATCGCCTCCCCGACCAATCGTGACTCACGTGGATTGCTCTGTACCTGTTGGGCGAACTGCTCTGGCGTTATGTACTTCTGCGCCTCGCGCAAGATGATCCGTTTGGGCTGGATACTGCAGATCGGCTTGAATTCCCGCAGGGTCACTACATTGAACTCAGCGTCGATATACACCACCCCCGCGCCGACAATACCGGGATCGGCGTCGATGGCGGCGAACAGCCGTGGCAGGTTGATCTGGCTTTCGATGCGTTGGCGGGCCATGAACTGGGACGGGCTGAAGTCCATGCCGATGCCGGTTACGGCGCTGCTCATATGAATCGTCCTTGAGGGCTGGAGATTAAATCTGTGTCCACACTCAACACTGTGGCGAGGGCTCTGCATTAGCGCGCGCCACGATAACAAACCGCCAGCACCGTCGCTAGAAAGCAAAACGCCAGCACTCAAGGCTGGCGTTTTGCGTTGTCGCTCAAGGTTCAGCGCGGCACGACAGGCTTGCGTGCGGGCTTCGGCCCCTTGCCCTTGGCGGCGTCCTTGCGCTCCTTGGCCGCCTTCTGGTTGCGGGCGAACGCCGCGGCCTTGGCCTGCTCGCGCTTGTCCCACGGGTTGCCACCATCGCTGGCACGCGGCGGCAGGCCGGTGTGCTGGGTCAGGATCTTGGTGGTTTCCTTGCCCACTTTGTGGCTGCCGGCCGGCGTCGAGTTCTTGCGACGGGCGCTCTGGTAGCTGTCGGTCGCCGGCTGGTGCAGCGGGATCAACTGGTGCTTGCCCGGCCCGATCAGGTCGGCACGGCCCATGCGGGTCAAGGCTTCGCGCAGCATCGGCCAGCCCTTGGGGTCGTGATAGCGCAAGAAGGCCTTGTGCAGGCGGCGTTGTTCCTCGCTCTTGACGATGGCCACCCCATCGCTCTTGTAGGTGACCTTGCGCAGCGGGTTCTTGCCCGAGTGGTACATCGCGGTGGCGGTGGCCATCGGCGACGGGTAGAACGCCTGCACCTGGTCAGCGCGAAAACCGTTGCCCTTGAGCCACAGCGCCAGGTTCATCATGTCTTCGTCGGTGGTGCCCGGGTGGGCCGCGATGAAGTACGGAATCAGGTACTGCTCCTTGCCCGCCTCCTTGGTGTACTTCTCGAACATCCGCTTGAACCGGTCATAGGTGCCGATGCCCGGTTTCATCATCTGGTTGAGCGGACCTTCCTCGGTGTGTTCCGGGGCGATCTTCAGGTAACCGCCGACGTGATGGGTCACCAGTTCCTTGACGTATTCCGGCGACTCGACCGCCAGGTCGTAACGCAGGCCGGAGGCGATCAGGAT
This sequence comes from Pseudomonas sp. FG6, assembly GCF_057809015.1. Classification (NCBI taxonomy): domain Bacteria; kingdom Pseudomonadati; phylum Pseudomonadota; class Gammaproteobacteria; order Pseudomonadales; family Pseudomonadaceae; genus Pseudomonas; species Pseudomonas sp. FG6. Next base: position 9,524 of record NZ_JBMDJD010000012.1, on the reverse strand, counting down.
CTTCTTCACCCCAGGCAATGCCCGGGCGCTGCGGTACAGCTGGATCAGCGAAGAATGGTCGGTGTTCAGGTTCTGGCAGATGCCGGGGAACACGCACGACGGCTTGCGGCACGCGGATTCGATTTCCGGGCTCTTGCAGGCAATGCGGTACATGTTCGCGGTCGGGCCGCCCAGATCGGAGATGACGCCGGTAAAACCCGGGACCTTGTCGCGAATCTCTTCGATCTCGCGGATGATCGACTCTTCGGAACGGTTCTGGATGATCCGGCCTTCGTGCTCGGTGATCGAGCAGAACGTGCAGCCGCCAAAGCAGCCGCGCATGATGTTCACCGAGAAGCGGATCATCTCGTAGGCCGGGATCTTATCCTTGCCATACGCCGGATGCGGAACACGTGCGTAAGGCATGCCAAACACGTAGTCCATTTCCTCAGTGGTCATCGGAATGGGCGGCGGGTTCAACCAGACGTCGACGTCACCGTGCTTCTGCACCAGGGCTCGGGCGTTGCCCGGGTTGGTTTCCAGGTGCAACACGCGGTTGGCGTGGGCGTAGAGCACCGAGTCGCCACGAACCTTTTCCACCGATGGCAGGCGAATCACGGTTTTGTCGCGGGTCATCTTCGGGCTCGCCAGGATCTGCACGACCTTGGCTTCCTGCGGATCTTCAGCCTGGCCTTTTTCCTGCTCGATGGCGCAAGCAGCCGTGTCCTGGGTGTTCACGTACGGGTTGATGATCTTGTCGATCTTGCCTGGACGGTCGATGCGCGTGGAATCGATTTCGTACCAGTCGGTCGGTGCATCACGACGGATGAACGAGGTGCCACGCACGTCGGTAATGTCTTCGATCTTCTGTCCATAGGACAGGCACTGGGCGACTTCGACAATCGCTCGCTCGGCGTTGCCGTAGAGCAGGATGTCGGCGCAGGCGTCGATCAGGATCGAGTTGCGCACCCGGTCCTGCCAGTAATCGTAATGCGCGATACGGCGCAGGGACGCTTCGATACCGCCAAGCACGATCGGCACATGCTTGTAGGCTTCCTTGCAGCGCTGGCTGTAGACCAGGCTCGCACGGTCCGGCCGCTTGCCCGCCAGGCCGCCGGGGGTGTAGGCGTCATCGGAACGGATTTTCTTGTCGGCGGTGTAGCGGTTGATCATCGAGTCCATGTTGCCGGCCGCGACACCGAAAAACAGGTTGGGCTCGCCGAGCTTCATGAAGTCGTCTTTGGACTGCCAGTTCGGTTGGGAAATGATGCCGACACGAAAGCCCTGGGCTTCCAGCAGGCGTCCGATGATCGCCATGCCGAACGACGGATGATCGACGTAGGCATCACCGGTCACGATGATGATGTCGCATGAATCCCAGCCGAGCTGATCCATCTCCTCCCTGCTCATGGGCAGGAACGGCGCCGGGCCGAAACATTCGGCCCAGTATTTTGGATAGTCAAATAACGGCTTGGCTGCTTGCATGTCGATGACCGGTATAAAGGATGAAAAATCGCGGGCGCGGAATATAGCACAAAAAATGATCAAATTGTGGCGAGGGAGCTTGCTCCCGCTCGGCTGCATGGCAGCCGCACAATCAGCTCAAGACTATCTGTCTGAAGAACTCTGTGTTGCCTTTCGGGGGGCTGCTACGCAGCCCAGCGGGAGCAAGCTCCCTCGCCACAAGGTCCTCGGTGCATCACTCGTCATCATCAAAGTTATAGCTACCCGGCGCCAGGTTTTCGAAGCGCGTGTACTTGCCGATGAAAGCCAGGCGGACGAAGCCGATCGGGCCGTTCCGCTGCTTGCCGATAATGATCTCGGCGATGCCCTTGTGCTCCGTTTCCGGGTGATAGACCTCGTCGCGATACACGAACATGATCACGTCGGCGTCCTGCTCGATCGCTCCGGATTCCCGCAAGTCGGAGTTCACCGGACGCTTGTTCGGACGCTGCTCCAGGGAGCGGTTCAACTGCGAAAGCGCGACCACCGGGCAGTTGAACTCCTTGGCCAGGGCCTTGAGGGATCGGGAGATCTCGGAAATCTCGTTGGTCCGGTTATCGCCACTGGAGCCCGGGATCTGCATCAGTTGCAGGTAGTCGATCATGATCAGCCCGATGTCGCCGTGCTCACGCACCAGGCGACGGGTCCGGGCGCGCATTTCCGAGGGGCTGATACCCGCCGTATCGTCGATGAACAGCTTGCGGTCGTTGAGCAGGTTGACCGCCGAGGTCAGGCGCGGCCAGTCGTCGTCTTCCAGCTGGCCGGAACGGACCTTGGTCTGGTCGATACGCCCCAGGGACGACAGCATACGCATGATCAGCGATTCGCCTGGCATCTCGAGGGAGTACACCAGCACCGCCTTGTCACTGCGCAGCACGGCGTTTTCCACCAGGTTCATCGCAAAGGTGGTCTTACCCATGGACGGACGGCCGGCGACGATGATCAGGTCGGACGGTTGCAGGCCGCTGGTTTTCTCGTCCAGGTCGGTGTAGCCGGTGGACAGGCCGGTGATCGCGTCGGCGGTGTTGAACAGGGTATCGATGCGGTCGATGGCCTTGGTCAACAGCTCGTTCACCCCTACCGGGCCACCGGTCTTTGGCCGGGCCTCGGCGATCTGGAAGATTTGCCGCTCGGCTTCATCGAGAATTTCGGCAGCAGTCCGGCCTTCCGGGTTGAAAGCGTTGTCGGCGATTTCGGTGCTGATGCCGATCAACTGGCGCAAGGTCGCCCGCTCGCGCACGATCTGCGCATAGGCCTTGATGTTGGCGACCGACGGCGTGTTCTTTGCCAGTTCACCCAGGTAGCCAAGACCGCCGACCTGGGACGTCTGGCCTTCCTTGTCCAATTGCTCGGACAGGGTCACGACGTCGATCGGCATGTTCTGGTCGGCCAGCCTGGCGATCGCGCGGAAGATCAGCCGATGGTCATGCCGGTAGAAATCGCCGTCGGAGACTTGATCGAGCACGCGCTCCCAGGCGTTGTTGTCCAGCATCAGGCCACCGAGCACGGCCTGTTCAGCCTCGATGGAATGCGGAGGCACCTTCAGGGCTGCGGTTTGCAGATCGTATTGCTCGGGAGCGGTGATTTCGTTCATGGCCACTTGATTCTTTTGGAAAGCAGGGGGGTACGAAAAGCAGGTGTTGCAAAAAAGACAAAGGGCACGACCTGTAAACAGGATCGTGCCCGATGTTACCGGCTAGCACCCGCAGGTGCCAGCCGACAGGTGTTGCTTAGGCTGCTACCACGACAACGCGTACGGTGGCTTCAACTTCGGCGTGCAGGTGCACGGCTACGTCGAATTCACCTACGTTGCGGATGGTGCCGTTCGGCAGACGAACTTCGCTCTTGGCAACTTCAACGCCGGAGGCGGTCAGTGCGTCAGCGATGTCGTGGGTACCGATCGAACCGAACAGTTTGCCTTCGTCGCCAGCGGTGGCAGTGATGGTCACTTCCAGCTCGGCCAGTTGGGCAGCACGGCTTTCAGCCGATGCCTTACGGTCTGCGGCAGCTTTTTCCAGCTCAGCGCGACGAGCTTCGAACGCAGCCAGGTTGGCCTCGGTCGCAGCAGTGGCTTTGCCGAAAGGCAGCAGGTAGTTACGGCCGTAACCGGCCTTAACGTTTACTTTGTCGCCCAGGTTGCCCAGGTTGGCGATTTTTTCCAGAAGGATCAGTTGCATGTGAAAATCCTCTAACTTTTAACCTTCACCGTTCGCGTTGTCGGCGTCTTTCGGCGCCATACGACCGCGAAAATCAATCAGGCTGTCGACGATGGCCAGGACCACCAGCAACGGATAGATCAGCTGCATGAACAGCAACAACGTGACGTACAACCCCACCAGCCAGAACCTGGCCAGTCGCTTTTTTGCCACCAGCCCGTGAATCAAGGCCAGGGCGGCAAACACCAGCGGTACACTGCACAACGGCGTGAGCATGGCCATCTGTGCGCCGAAATTCGGCCCCAGAAGCATGCCCGCCAGCAGCAACATCGCCAGCCCAAGCGGGAAACGGATGGCGCGAAACTCGCGACCGAAACCACCCGGGTTGTACAACAACGCCTGCCAGTAGCGCCCGATAATCAGGCTCAGCACACTGACGATTTGCAACAAAGCCGCAATCAGGCCGGTCAGGACCGGTGCGATCAGGGACGCGAAACGCGCCTGCTCCTCTGCCGACATCTGCCGGTAGAGCTCACCGAGGGCTTCAGGCAGGATTTTTATCAAAGCCTGCGACAGCATCTCGATCTGGGGCGCGAAAGCCACCCCGAGCACCACTGAAAACACCACCCCCAGCGCTATGCTGACCAGCAGCACACGGTTCCAGGACTCGCTTGCGCGCAACACCAGCGCCAGCGCCGAAGACCCCAGCAGCACCATCAGTGCCCGCGGGTCCGCGGAATACAGCCACCAGAGCAAGGCCGGCAGCAGTCCCAGGGCAAGGACACCAACGGCGTCCCGCCATCCGCGCCGCAAGAGTACGAGACTCCCGGCGGCAGCGCCCAACCAATACAACAACGGCAATATTGCGCATCCAGCCACTACCAGAGTGGCCTGCATGCGACCGCGCATGATGAACTCAGCTAAGGCGCGCATGCATTCAATCCCTTACTGCTCGTCGACTTACCTGGTCTCAGCGGCCGTGGCTGTCGGTGTAGGCCAGCAGGGCCAGGAAGCGGGCGCGCTTGATAGCGGTGGCCAGCTGACGCTGATAACGAGCTTTGGTACCGGTGATACGGCTTGGAACGATTTTGCCGGTTTCGGATACGTAGGCTTTCAGGGTGTTGAGATCTTTGTAGTCGATCTCTTTCACGTCTTCAGCGGTGAAGCGGCAGAATTTACGACGACGGAAGAAACGTGCCATGTGATTGGCTCCTTAAAAGGTCCGTGGATTACTCGTCAGCGTTATCGCTGTTGTCGCTGTCGCTATCGCTGTCATCGCCATCGGCGCTGTCAGCATGCTCAGGACGGTCGCGACGCTCACGGCGCTCACTGCGGTTTTCTTCTGCCTTGAGCATCTCGGATTGGCCAGTGATGGCTTCTTCGCGACGGATGACCAGGTTACGGATCACTGCATCGTTGTAGCGGAAGTTGTCTTCCAGCTCGGCCAGGGCCTTGCCGGTGCACTCAACGTTCAGCATCACGTAGTGAGCCTTGTGAACATTGTTGATTGCGTAGGCCAGTTGACGACGGCCCCAGTCTTCCAGGCGGTGGATTTTGCCGCCGTCTTCTTCGATCAGCTTGGTGTAACGCTCAACCATGCCGCCGACTTGCTCGCTTTGATCCGGGTGGACCAAAAAGATGATTTCGTAATGACGCATGAATGCTCCTTACGGGTTGTAGCCTGCCGCTCAAAAACGGTCAGACAAGGAGTGAATGACACTTATGGACTTGTGGACGCTAGACACATAGGTGCCTGCCATCACAGCAAGGGGCGCAATTGTAGAGAAGGGCCGAGGGAGGTGCAAGGTAATTGGTGATTATTTGAACAACCGCCAATCTTTATCCCAACACACAAAATCAATGTGGGAGCGAGCCTACTCGCGATGAGGGTGTCACATTCAACCTATGCGCTGAATGACACTCCGCTATCGCGAGCAGGCTCGCTCCCACAGGGGGGGTACTGCAAGATCAGGGCTTTTTGGCGCCGGCCTTGGCACTGCGCTGACGCAGCGCTTCGAACAGGCACACACCCGTCGCCACCGACACATTGAGGCTGCTGACGCTGCCGGCCATCGGCAGCTTGACCAGGTAGTCGCAATGCTCGCGGGTCAGGCGGCGCATGCCCTTGCCTTCGGCACCCATGATCAGAATGGTCGGGCCCGTCAGGTCCTGGTCATACAGGCTGACTTCTGCCTCGCCCGCCGTGCCCACAACCCACAAGCCGCGCTGCTGGAGTTTCTCCAGAGTACGCGCCAGGTTGGTCACGGCCACCAACGGAATCACTTCCGCCGCACCGCAGGCAACTTTACGCACCACTGGCGTCAACGTTGCCGACTTGTCCTTGGGCACGATGACCGCCAGCGCACCGGCTGCATCTGCCGAACGCAGGCAGGCGCCGAGGTTGTGCGGGTCCGTCACGCCGTCCAGCACCAGCAGCAAGGGCGCGCCCTCGGTACGATCGAGCAACTCGTCGAGCATTGCCTCGCCCCAGACCTGGCTCGGGCTGACTTCCGCCACCACGCCCTGGTGGACGCCTTCGACCCAGGCATCCATCTCACGTCGCTCGGCCTGGCCGACCGCCACGCGGTTTTCGTTGGCCAGCTCGATCAGCGGCTGGACCCGCGGGTCACTGCGACCTTCCGCCAGCCAGACCTGCTTGACCCGCTTGGGATGATGACGCAGCAACGCTTCCACGGCATGCACACCGTAGATCTTTTCCAATTGACTCATGACTTGGCCTTGGGTTTACGCGCCCCGCCGCTCTTGGCTGGGGCCGAGCCCGCTTTTGGCGGGCCTTTACGGTGTTTGCTGGGCTTGCTGGCTGCCTTGTCCGAGCTCGACCGACTGGTCTTTCCCCCGGACGCCGCCTTCCCACCGGCCTTGGCTTCGGCCAGCAAGGCCTGCTTCATTTCACGGCTTTTGCGCAGCTCGGCGTTTTTCGCCGCTGCATCGCTCGGACGGTAGGCTTCGACGGCCTTTTCCTTGGCCGGACGACGCCCGGCCTTGGACGAGGCTGGCTCGGCCGCTGGCTTGCCCTCGGAGACGGCGCCCTCAGTACCGCGCTTCTTGCGACCGATCGGCGCGTTGATGGTTTTTTCCGCCATCTCGAAGTCGATCTTGCGCTCGTCGAGGTCGACTCGCATGACGCGCACTTCAACGGTATCGCCCAGACGGAAGCTGCGACCGGTGCGCTCGCCCGCCAGGCGGTGATGCACAGGATCGAAGTGGTAGTAATCACCCGGCAACGCCGTGACGTGCACCAGGCCTTCGACGTAGATATCGGTCAGCTCGACGAACAGGCCAAAACCGGTCACCGCCGTGATCACGCCCGGGAACGACTCGCCCACGCGGTCTTTCATGAACTCGCACTTGAGCCAGTTCACCACGTCGCGAGTCGCTTCGTCGGCGCGGCGCTCGCTCATCGAGCATTGCTCGCCAAGCTGCTCCAGGGCCGCCTCGTCGTACGGATAGATGCGCGCCTTCGGAATGGTCATCGCACCGGCGCGCTTGACGTGCGGGGTGTTCATCTTCGAATGGATCACGCTGCGGATCGCCCGATGCGTGAGCAGGTCGGGGTAACGACGGATCGGCGAAGTGAAGTGGGTGTAGGCCTCGTAGTTCAGGCCGAAGTGGCCCTGGTTGTCGGCGCTGTACACCGCCTGGCTCAACGAGCGCAGCATGACGGTCTGGATCAGGTGGAAATCCGGACGATCCTTGATACCGGCCAGCAGGGCCTGGTAATCCTTGGGCGTCGGACCTTCCTTGCCCTTGTGCAGGGACAAGCCCAGTTCACCCAGGAATGCCCGCAGCTTTTCCAGGCGCTCCGGTGGCGGGCCATCGTGGACGCGGTACAGCGCAGGGATTTCGTGCTTTTTCAGGAACTCAGCCGTGGCCACGTTGGCCGCCAGCATGCATTCTTCGATCAACTTGTGCGCATCGTTGCGCACGGTCGGCCGGATTTCGGCGATCTTGCGCTCGGAGCCGAAGATGATCCGGGTTTCCTGGGTTTCGAAGTCGATGGCGCCGCGAACATGACGAGCCCCCAGCAGCACCTTGTACAGCGCATAAAGTTGCTTGAGGTCCGGCAAGACCTCTGAGTACTCACCACGCAACTTGCGCGACTCGGCCAGTTTCGGCGTTTCCAGCATCGCGCTGACCTTGTTGTAGGTCAGACGGGCGTGGGAATGGATCACCGCTTCGTAGAAGCAGTAGTCGGTCATCTCGCCGGACTTGGAGATGGTCATCTCGCAAACCATGGCCAGGCGATCGACATGGGGATTGAGCGAGCACAGGCCGTTGGACAGTTGCTCAGGCAGCATCGGGACGACACGCTCGGGGAAGTACACCGAGTTGCCGCGCACCTGGGCTTCGGCGTCCAGCGCCGAGCCGAGCTTCACATAGCTGGAGACGTCGGCGATGGCGACGTACAACTTCCAGCCGCCGGAAAACAGGCGCAACTTGCCTGGCTTGGCTTCGCAGTAGACCGCATCGTCGAAGTCCCGGGCATCTTCACCGTCAATGGTGACGAACGGCAGGTGACGCAGGTCGATGCGTTTTTCTTTGTCCTTCTCTTCGACTTCCGGCTTGAGCTTGCCGGCTTCCTTGAGGACCGCTTCAGGCCAGACGTGGGGGATGTCGTAGGTACGCAGGGCAACATCGATCTCCATGCCCGGCGCCATGTAGTTGCCGACCACCTCGACCACGTCGCCCTGCGGCTGGAAGCGCGGGGTTGGCCAATGGGTGATCTTCACCTCGACAAACTGGCCGATCTTGGCGTTGGCGTTACGGCCCGGCGTGACCAGTACTTCCTGCTGGATCTTCGGGTTGTCTGCGACGACGAAGCCGATGCCGCCTTCTTCGAAGTAACGACCCACGATGCTTTCATGGGCACGGGAGACCACTTCGACGATCACCCCTTCACGACGACCGCGGCGATCCAGGCCAGACACTCGGGCCAGGGCGCGGTCACCGTCGAACACCAGGCGCATTTGCGCCGGGCTCATGAACAGGTCGTCACTGCCGTCGTCCGGCACCAGGAAACCGAAGCCGTCGCGGTGGCCGGCGATGCGGCCCAGGATCAGGTCGAGCTTGTCCACCGGCGCGTAGGTGCCGCGTCGTGTGTAAATCAATTGCGCGTCGCGCTCCATCGCGCGCAGGCGGCGGCGCAGGGCTTCGATCTGGTCTTCGGTGCTCAGACCGAACTCCTCGACCAACTGCTCGCGGCTGGCAGGCGAACCCCGATCGGCGAGATGCGCCAGGATCAGTTCGCGACTGGGAATAGGGTTTTCGTATTTTTCCGCTTCACGAGCGGCCTCGGGATCGAGGGACTGCCAATCGGCCATTAGAGAGTTTTCACCTTGTCTATATGCGGGTTAGTTTGGCATAGGCGTAATGAAACGGGAAATTTCAGGCATTGGATACCTTTGCCAGCGTCTTTTGCCGGCCCCGCTGGGTCCCTGAAAAACGCCGCTGGTGAAATTTACCGTTTTTTTTTGCGCCAAGGGGTTTACAGTTAAAAATGTGCTCCGTATAGTGCGCGCCATCGACGACGTACACACGTTGTCGATACTGCCCAGATGGTGAAATTGGTAGACACGCCAGCTTCAGGTGCTGGTGACCGCAAGGTCGTGGAAGTTCGAGTCTTCTTCTGGGCACCAATTTCAAGCAGCAGATCAACGGTCTGCCTGCTTCACAAAAACCCGCGAAAGCGGGTTTTTGCATTTCTGGCCCCTGCTATTTCACTTACCGATTATTAAAATAAAAACAGGGGTTTACAGATCAAAACGCGCTCCGTATAGTGCGCCACATCAACAGCGGCAACGCTGAAGATGCTGCCCAGATGGTGAAATTGGTAGACACGCCAGCTTCAGGTGCTGGTGACCGCAA